>CAITSE010000177.1 GCA_903894975.1 uncultured Lentisphaerota bacterium | reverse complement strand
CTTCGCTTCGGCGAGTTCGTACTGGGGTACTCCCTCGCGAAGCCGGAGAGGCAACCCAAGAAAATCACACGGCGAGGAGAAGCTCGCTTGAATCATTCAGCGGAAGGTAGAGGGGTTCGGGGAGATGCGAGAATGGCATCTCCCCGACTCTTCCTGTCGAGAGGTTGACCGGGTACAACCTTATCCGGCGGGGTGGGGTGTGCAAGTGGTTGACGGGGGTGCATAGTGTGGGATGGACTCTTCTTCGGGCATCATCATAATCGGGGCGGGGCCGGCGGGGTTGATGGCGGCGGTGGCTGCCGCGGCGGGCGGGGCGCGGGTGACGGTATTGGACCGGCTGCCGCGGCCGGGGCTGAAGCTGCTGGCCAGCGGCGGCGGGCGCTGCAATGTCACCAACGCGCTGGAGCCGGAGGCGTTCCTGGCCCGGTTCGAGCGCGAGCCGGCGCGGTTCATGCGTCCGGCGTTGCTCGCCTTTCCCGGCGACGCCCTGCGGGAATGGCTGGCGCGGCGCGGCGTGCCGCTGCATGCCGCGGACGGTTTCCATTATTTCCCGGTCTCGGAGGCCGCCGTCAGCGTGCTCGACGCCTTGCTGGCGGAATGCCGGAAACAGAAAGTCCAACTCCTTACCAATTCGCCGGTTGCAGAAATCCTGACATCCGGCGGCCGCGCCTGCGGCGTCCGCTTGGCCGACGGGACGGCGCTGCCGGCGCGAAGCGTGATCCTGGCCGCCGGCGGCTGTTCCTATCCCGGGCTCGGTTCGGACGGCAGCGGGTTTGCGCTGGCGCGGCGCGCCGGGTTGGAGCTGCGGCCGCCTCTGCCGGCGCTGGCGCCGCTGCTGACCGCGGAAACGTGGCCCGGTCGCTGCGCCGGGATCACGTTGCCGGCGGCGGAAGTGCGGATCGCGCTGCCGGACTGCCGGAAACAGGTCTGGCGCGGGCCGTTACTGTTCACCCATCGCGGCGTGTCCGGACCGACGGTCCTGGATGCGTCCGGCGAGGTTGCCGCCCGGCTGGCGGCTGGCGCGGTGACGGTGCCACTGCGGCTGAACCTGTTCCCGGACATCACGCCGGAAGCCTGGCGGCAGCGCTTGGACGGCTGGCGCCGGAGCCAGGGCGCCAAGCTGGCGCGGAACCTGGTGGCGGAGTCGGCGCCGGGCCGGTTGGGCGAGGCCTTGGCGGAACTGGCCGAACTGGGTGAGACCCGGGCGGCGCGGCTGTCCCGTGAACAGAGTGAACGCATCGTCGCCGGGTTCACCGAACTGCCGGTGCATGCCACGGCCACGGAAGGTGGCTTTGTCAAGGCCATGGCGACCCGTGGCGGGGTCAGGCTCGGGGAACTGTCATCACGGACGCTGGAATGCCGGAAGCTCCCCGGCCTGTTCTGCGCCGGCGAAGTGCTGGATGTGGACGGCCCCTGCGGCGGCTTCAACCTGACCTGGGCCTTCGCCTCCGGTTATTTTTCCGGCGCCGCGGCGGCGGCGGAAAAATAAATGGGTGTGTTTGGGCTGGTTCGGAGTCCTTTTTCCTATGTTCGATCCCTTGATAAACTTGTTGGTTCGCATCGCAATCGGGGAACGGCTGGAGAAAGCCAAGCCGGATGATTATCGCCTATGGGGCGGCCTTCTCCTTTTTCTCCCCATTGGTTTATTGTTTTATCCCTTGTTTGGCAAGGTGTTCGAGGCAAATGGATTGATCCTGTGGGCTTCGTTGGTTGGGTTCGGATTGGTGTGTTTCGCCGGCTTTTGCTGGTTCAAGCGGCAACCGTGGAGGCTGATGCTGTTGCTCGGCGTTCCGGCGTGGACGGTGGCCCTCGTGGTTTGGATCAGGGCGATGATGGTGAGCTTTTGATGTCCGGCCGGGGCCGGGATTGCGGTTTGTCATCGGACGGATCGGTCGGGCGTCCCGCAGGGACCGCCGGATCAATGTAGGCACGGGCGTGCCGCCCGTGTTCCCGCGCGTCGCCAAGATCCGCGGTGCGGACCGTTCCCCCTGGCGCGCATGCGCCTCAACTTAAGAATCCGCTTGCGGGTATGAAGAGGCGACGGAACGTGAAACCGGCACCGCCTGAAGGCGGAACTCCGAACT
>CAITSE010000176.1 GCA_903894975.1 uncultured Lentisphaerota bacterium | reverse complement strand
GCCGCGTGGCCGGCAATGCCGTGCGCCAGTCCCTGACCAAATTCATTCCGCACCTGGACCTGACCGCCGGGTACAACTGGAGCAGTTTTTCGCAGGCGGTGCACCCCGCGTATTTCAACTATGGCGTGAATGTGACGGATTCGCTGTTGAACGGCGGCCAGAACTGGTGGAACTGGAAGCTGGCGAAGAAGAACGTCACCGTCCAGCAGGAGCAGACTCTGCTGCTGTCGCTCGGGATTTTGTACGAGGTGGATTTCACCCTGATCCGGTTGCTGGCCGCGCATGACGCCATGACCTCGCGGCAGACGGTGGTCCGGGCGCGCTTCGAGTCGCTGAAACTGGTCACCAGCCGGTTCCGGGAAGGGCTGGAGAGCGGCAGCGAAGCGGCGCGTTCCCTGGCCAATCTTTATCTGGCGCGGTTGGAACTCGACCGGGATCAGACCGACTGCCAGGCGGCCTGGTACGAGCTTGCCGCCGCGGCGCCCGCCGCGGCGGGCGCGGCCAAGCCGCCGCCGCCGAACCCGTTGCCGGCGTTCACCCCGGCGGCGGCCATCGCGCCGTTTGAACAGGTGCCGGAACTGTTCCCCGGCGCCGATCTGCGGGAATATCCGGAAGTCGAAAAACTCCTGAAAAGCGGCGGCGCGGACCTGAATCCGCTGGCGCCGTAACCGGATTCTGAATTTCACCACGAAGTCACGAAGTTAACCTGAATGATTCACAACCGGTTTAACTCCATTGAACAGAAGGCCGCAAAGGTTCCGCAATGGGTTGGCTGGGAAAACCCTTCGTGGTCTTTGCGAGCTTCTGTTCAAAAAACGGTGAAGCTGTTCATGAATAAATCAGGTTAAACCGAAGGTGTTCCTCTTATGAAACAGACTCCTGTCTATTGGTGTTGTGGCGTGTTGTTTTTTTGGTGCCTGGCCGTCACGGCTGTCTGCGCCGAACCGGGCGCGGGGCTGGAGCGCGTCACGGCCAAGCCGATGTGCGCGGCCGAGGTCGCGGCGACCGGGCGGGTGATCCCGCTGTTCTCCGTCCGGCTCGGCTGCCGCCTCTCCGGTTCGATCACGGACTGGGGCGTGGACGGGGCCGGGCATCCGCTGGACGTCGGCATGAGCGTGATCAAGGGCCAGCCTCTGTTCACCCTGGAGCAGGACACCTTCCGGGTGCGGGTCACGGCGGCCGAGGCGGTCGTGGCCGAACTGGAAGCGAAACTTCAGGACAAGTCGGCTGACGAAAAGCGGTACCAGCGCCTCGTCGAAGTGGACCGCACGGTGCCGGTGAAAAAACTGGAGGAGGTGCGCCTGGACGTCGTCATGATCCGTCAGCAACTTAAGGCCGTGCAGGCGAACCTGGAATCGGCCCGTCTCGACCTGCGCGACACCGTGGTGCGCGCGCCGTTTGACGGGGTCATCACCCTGCGGATGAAAGGGTTGGGTGATTACGTCAGCGGCATGCCCCTGGTTGAAGTTCTGGAGTTGACCACGGCCGACCGCCTGGAAGCCGAGCTGAAACTGCCGGAGTCTTACATGACCCAGGTGGTGCCGGGGAAAAGCGTGGTGGCGCTGAGCAGTCCGCAGCTGCGCGGGGCGCTGGAGCTTCCGGTCACCCGCGTGGTGCCGGCGGTGGACGCCGTCAACGGCACCTTTGTCGTGCGCGTGGCGATTCCGCCGGAGAAGCGCGAGGGGCTGGTGCCGGGGAATTTTGTCACCGGCCGGCTGCAGCTCGAAACTGTTTCTGTGGAAGTGCTGGTGCCGCAGCGGGCTGTGATCCGGGACGCCCGGGGCACGGCAGTGCTGGTGCCGGAGGACGGGAAGATGGTCCGGCGCGCGGTCGAGCTTGGCAGCCAGCTCACCGAGGGCGTGATCGTCAAGGCCGGCCTCAAGCCCGGCGAGGCCGTGCTCAGCGGTCCCGCGGACCAGCTCAAAGAAGGCGCGCCCCTGCCGGAGGCGCTGAAAATTCCGTGAACGGAATAACGGAATAGACGGAAGAACGGAAAAAGGGTCAAGGGAACGGAAAAAGGGTCAAGGGAATAGGACTTCCTGACTTCTGTAGAGAACGGAACTCGTTGTGCCGACCATCCACACCACCTTTCGCGCACATTCGCGGAATTTCGCGGACAAATCAGAATGCTGATTTCCAACATCTCCATCAAGAAGCCGGTGTTCACGACCATGGTGCTGGGGGCCATGGTGGTGTTCGGCATCGTCTCGTACCTCCGGCTCGGGATTGACCTGTTTCCCAAGGTCGACTTCCCGTTCATCACCGTGTTGGCTAAACTGCCGGGCGCCGACCCGGAGACCATGGAGATGCGTGTCACCGATCCCATTGAGGAGGCGGTCAGCACCATTTCCGGACTGAAGTCCCTGCGCTCCACCAGCGCGGACAGTTTCTCCCAGCTCCTCATTGAGTTTGAACTGGACAAGAATGGGGACGTCGCCTTCCAGGAGGTCCAGGCCAAGATCAACACCGTCCGCCAGCAGTTGCCGACCGATCTGGAGGAGCCGGTGATCGAGAAGTTCGACATTGATGCCGCGCCGATCCTGACCGTGGTCGTCTCGGCGGACCTGCCGGTGCGCGAGCTTTCACGGGTGGCGGACAAAATCATCAAGGAACGGCTCCAGCGCATCCGCAATGTCGGTTCCGCCCGGCTCATCGGCAACCGTGACCGCAAAATCTGGCTATGGCTGGACGCGGAACGGATGAAGACCCACGGCCTCACCGTGCAGGAAGTGCGCGCCGCGCTGCAGCGTGAGCATGTCGAGATTCCCGGCGGCCGTGTCGAGACCGGGGCGTTGGAATTGGCGGCCCGCACCAAGGCGGAATTCCAAAGCGCCGCGGAGATGGACGAGCTGATCATTCTCGAACGGGACGGGCGCGTCATCCGGCTCAAGGACGTCGGCCTGGCCGAGGACGGCCTGGAGGAGGAGCGTTCCTACGCCCAGCTCGAAGGCCGGCCGTGCATCGCCCTGGACGTGCGCCGCCAGTCCGGGAGCAACACCGTGCAGGTGGCCCGGGACGTCAAGGCCGAGATCGAACGGCTCCGGACCGAACTGGCGCCGCGAGGCGTCCGCCTGGAGATCGCCAAGGACACCTCGGTCTACATTGAGAATTCCGTGAAGGAAGTCGAGCATCATCTGGTCATCGGCGGCATCATGGCGGTGATCACGGTGATGCTGTTCCTGCTCAATTTCCGCAGCACCTTCATCAGCGCGCTGGTGCTGCCGGCGTCGGTGGTGTCGACGTTCATCCTGCTTTATGCCATGGGGTTCACGCTGAACATGATGACCCTGCTGGCGCTGACCCTGGCCATCGGGCTGCTGATCGACGATGCCATCGTGGTGCAGGAGAACATCATGCGCCACGTCGAGGAGGGGAAGTCCCCGCGCGATGCCGCGGGGTTTGCCACCTCGGAGATCGGCCTGGCCGTGCTGGCGACCACGCTCTCCATCGTCGCGGTGTTCCTGCCGGTGGCGTTGACCAAGGGCATTGTCGGCCGCTTTTTCTGGCCGTTCGGCCTGACCGTGGCCTTTGCCGTGCTGGTCTCGATGTTCGTCTCCTTCACCCTGAACCCCATGCTGTCGGCGCGCCTGCTCAAACGGCATGAAGGCCACCAGAACGCCCTTTTTCGCGCACTGGAGGCGTTGTTCAAATGGTTGGAACGGGTCTACGGCGGCATGCTCGGCTGGAGCCTGCAACACCGCGGCAAGATCCTGCTGATCGCGGTCGCGGCCACGGGCAGTATTTTCTTCCTGGCCCGGTTTGCCAAGCAGGAATTCACTCCGGTCGAGGATAATGACCAGTTCAATGTCATGATCCGCGGTCCCCAGGGCGCATCCCTGGCCCAGACCCGCGAGCTGGTCGAGGGGCTCCTGCCCCGTCTGCGGCAGATCCCGGAAGTTGCCTACACCTATTACGCCATCGGTGCCGACGAGATGCAGAAGGTCAACGAAGCCGCGATCTACTGCAAGCTCACGGCAAAGAAAAGCCGTCACCGTTCCCAGACGATGCTGATGAACGAGGCCCGCCGCGTCACCGCGGACGTGCGCGGCGCCCAGGTCTCCGTCCAACAGGTCTCCGAGATCTCCGGCGGCGGCATGAAATGGGCCGAACTCCAGTTCGAGGTGCGCGGGCCGGACATCGCCGTGCTCGAAAGCCTGGTCGGGCGGGTCATGGCCAAAATGAAGGCGGCCGGCGGCTTCGCGGACATGCAGAGTTCCTACGAGGCCGACAAGCCCGGAGTGGATGTCACCGTGGACCGGGCCCGCGCCGCCGATCTCGGCATCTCCGCGCTCGACATCGCCGACACCGTGCGCGCCGCCATCGGCGGCGTGAACGTCGGCAAGTTCAAGGCCGGCGGCGACCGCTACGACATCGGAGTGCGCTTCCTGGAGAAGGACCGGCAGCGTCCCGACCAGCTCGGCGGTCTCTGGGTGCCCTCGGCCCGCGGCGGCAAGGTCGAACTCCGCAGTGTGGCGCAGGTGGTGGACAGCAAGACCGCCGTCGAAATCTCCCGCTACAACCGCCAGCGCAACATCACCGTGCTCGCCAACCTCGGCCCCGGCAGCGTGCTTGGCCCGGCCATGGCGCAGGTGGAGAAATTCGGCGCCGAAAGCGCTCTGCCGCCCGGATACACCACCGGCTGGGCCGGCCAGGGCAATGACATGGCCGAATCCTTCCGCTACCTGATCGAGACCATGATCCTCTCGGTCATCGTCATTTACATGGTGCTGGCGGCCCAGTTCGAATCGTTCGTTCATCCGTTCTCGATCATGCTCTCGCTGCCGCTGGCCATGGTCGGCGGGCTCGGCGCGATCCTGCTCTTCAACATGCCGGTCAGCATCTTCGTCATGATCGCCTTCATCTTCCTGCTGGGGCTGGTGACGAAGAACGCCATTCTCCTGATCGACTACACCAACACCCTGCGCGAACGGGACGGACTGCCGATGATGGAGGCGCTCCGCCGCGCCGGCCCGGTCCGGCTCCGGCCGATCCTGATGACGACCATGGCGGTCATCACCGGCATGCTGCCCACGGCCCTGGGCACCGGCGCCGGCGCGGAATCGCGCCAGCCCATGGCCGTCGCCGTCATCGGCGGCCTCATCACCTCCACCCTGCTCACCCTGCTCGTGGTCCCCGCCGTCTATTCCTGCGGGCGCCGGTGAAAAGTGTACCAAAAACGCCGGTTTAATGGGCCCCGGGGCCGTTTTGACCGGCGCGGAAGCGAAAAGGCATCCGGGCCTGGCGGCTCACGGATGCCTTCGTTTTCGGTTTCCGGCGGGGCTGGGG
>CAITSE010000175.1 GCA_903894975.1 uncultured Lentisphaerota bacterium | reverse complement strand
GGCCTGGCTCAAGCGCTGGCTGTTCTGAAGGTAGGCGGTTAGGCTGTAGGCTGTTAGGCTATTAGGGAAAACCCATGGGGCGAGATGCGTGGAACGTCCCGGCGCAGGATCGAACGTTCGCCATAACCGACGCGCAAAAGCAGAGCGAATCCGCGTTTTGCCGCCCAAGTTGATGGCGTTGTTAGCCTGAATTATTCACGAACCAACCAGGCGAGTCCGCGAATTTCCGCGAAAAGAGCGAACGAGATTTTGACTGATTCAAGAATCGCTCAGGCTGAAGGATGCCCCAACGGGGCTATATCCCAGAGCCCAGGGTTGCGCCGGGAACGGCGCTACCCTGGGATCACGATCAAAATGTCCGTACTACCCCAACGGGGTTGTGTGATGGTGACGCAACCCCGGTGGGGTTGAACCGTTATACGCTGGATGCCCCAGGGTAGCGCTGTCGCGCAACCCTGGGCTTTGGGACATAGCCCCGTTGGGGCACATGCCCGCAACTCAAATGATCCTCAGAGCCGCGACAACCATAGATGAGGCCGGGGGCTCATGAATAATCCAGATTAGGGCAAACAGCGTAGTTACACGTCTTCGAACCCCGGATACTCGGATAGATAGAGAGTCATTCCGATGGCGACCATCATATTCATGGCTTGCGTCGTTAACACAGCACCACCCCCCGCCGCACCTGGTCTTGGGCTATACCCAACGTCTGCCACGTAAGATCCTTTGGGCAGGCGGGTTTGGTTTTCGGTCAACCATTTTTCCAATGCCTCTATCTGTGCTGGCAGTTCCCACTCATCGTTGCAAAGACCTCCTAAGGATCGGCCTCTTTCACCGTCCTTTGCATTTGAATAGTCGATGAGATTGATGGGCATGTCGTTACCTACCCGGCAAGATGATTCCTGTCAGTTTCATTCCCTTACCTAACAGTCGAACAGCCTACAGCCGAAACACCTACCCTCATCCCGCGCGGACCAGGGTGAGGAAATCCATGCCGTAGGGGTCTTCGCCGGTGAGGGCGCGGTTGGCGGCGGCCTGCCATTCCGGGGTCCAGGCGGGCAGGGGGGCGAGCTGGTGCGGGTCGTAGATGGCGGCGTCCAGACCGGCGGCCTCGGCGAGCTTGAGGAAGGCGTAGTTCAGGAGCCGGCGTTCGGGCATGCCGAAGGAGACGTTGCTGATACCGCCGACGATGTGGATGGTTGGGCCGTAAAGCTTGCGGAGTTCGCGGCAGGCGTCGAGGAAGCCGACGCCGTGAGCGGGGTCTACGGCGACGGGGAGGACGAGGGGGTCGAGGAACATGCGTTCAAACGCGATCCCTCTGGCGCGGGCGAGTTCCACCACGGGCTGCAGGGCGGCGACGCGTTCGGCGGCGGTCTGCGGCATGGTGGCGGCGCCGGCGGCGGAGAGGAGGACGTCGGCCTGGGCGGCCGCGGCCAGGTCGAGCACTTCCGGGCGTTCCAGGCTGGCGCTGTTAAAGAGGATGGGATGTCCGGGTGGGGTGCGGAGGACGGCGGCGCCGGCACGGAGGACGTCGACGTCGGAGGAGTCCAGGGAGAGAGGCAGGCGGGTCCAGGCGGCGACCTGGCCGGCGAGCCAGGCCAGGGCTTCGGCGTTGCGGGTCTTGTCGGTGGAGAATTCATCGGTGTTCAGATCGAGATAATGGGCGCCGGCTTGTTCCTGGCGGTGGGTGAGGTTCTGGAGGTAGGCGAGGGCGGCGGCGGTCTCCGCCACCTGGCTTCTGGCGACGCGGATGGCGGCGGTGACGTGCTTGACCTTGTCTCCGGCGAGTTCGGGGGGGATGGCAAACCCCTGTTCCGTGCCGTTTCGGTCTTTCCAGAGAATGCGGGCACCGCCGTTGGCGGTGGCCTGGCAATGGGCGCCGCCGCGCTTTAGGACGCGGCTGCAGTGAAGATTTTCGCCAATGATCAGCATGGGGGTATTCAGCCTCAATTGAAGGGGTTGCCAGGCAGGCGCTACGTCTTGGAGCGAAGCGTTCGCCACGCCGAAGACGGGCACGAGTTGCCAAATATACCATTCGCGTTCATTGGCGTTCATTCGCGGTTCAAAAGAAAACTGGCTCAATGGCG
>CAITSE010000174.1 GCA_903894975.1 uncultured Lentisphaerota bacterium | reverse complement strand
CTGTGACTCACGAAGCCAGGCGAGAAACTCGAATTCACCGAGCCAGGGTTTCAGCTGCGCAGGTGGTTTCATGGTGATCCTCCGTGATCACTCATGAATCTACATTACTATATGTTTGATTTCAAATTTGTATAAAACTAAAATCCGAACTTTTACGCATTACAGAGTACTAGTTTATCGTCTTTCCTTCTGTCAGAGCGTGAGAGTCAAACTACGCATGGGATGGCGGCTCCGCCGCCGGGGAAAGCGGCGTCAAGCCGCCGACACTCCAAAGCGGCGCGGCCGCCGCAGTAAATATCCATATCTTTTTCACCGCCGCGGTGAAAAAGATCAGCGGTTGCCGCCGAAGATGCCGATGAGGTCGGAGGGAGGCGTGAAGGGGGCGGTGGAGCCGGGGAGTGCCATGCGGAAACTGCCGCCGACGGATTCGGCATTGGGGCCGTAGGGAGTGGCGTTGACGGTGGAGTTGCCGACGGCTTCGGGCGTACCGCCGCGGGTGAAGGTGGAGACCGCGCCGCTGAAATTGGGAGTGCCGACACTGGCGAGATTGGCGCCGTTGAACGTGAAGGCGATGGGCGCGGTGGCGGTCGAGGCCGAGCCGCCGGTCTGGACAAGGTTGATGGCGCCGGAAAAGGTGCCGGGGCCGAACTTCACGGTGACGTTCGAGGTGCCGTCCAGAATGCGTTGGCCGTCGCTGACGGTTTCCACGCCGTGGGCCATGCCCGTGTAATTGCCGACCAGGTTGGTGGAGGCCAGGCTGGCTATGGCGGCGACCGGCGTGGTCTGGCCGGCGATCCAGAACGCGCCCGGCGGATGAACATGGAATGACTCATCCCCGTTCGCGGTGGGCACGGTGAACGCGTACATCCAGTAGCCCCAGGAGGCGTAGTTTGAGATCGGTCCGCCTTTTTCCGGCGCCGCGGTGACGAGCACGCCGGAGTTGGGGATTTCGGTTCCGGGTCCGGACATCGTGTAGATAGAGGGCGCTCCGCCGAATTCGGCGATGAAAACCTGGTCTTGGACAAACGCGCTGCGGTTGCGGCTGCCGATGGTGAGGCCGGAGATCATCCCATAGCTGGGGGACATTGCCGACAAGGCATTGATGTTGCCGGTCAGGGTGCCGGCCGCGGGATTGGTCGCGATCGTGAAGTCGTCCGGCGAATAATTGGCGAAAACAAAGGCCTGATTAAAAGGGTCTTTGATATTTTCGGCGCGGCCGACGATATAGCCGTTAAGCGTGTGCGGGGTCATGTCGGGCTGGGCGAGGATGAGGGTTTTGCGGTCCACGGCCGCGGCGAAATCAAAGGAGGCGTTCGGCACGGTGGCGCCGAAGGGAATGCTGATGCCGGCGGCGACAATGCCGAGGGCCTGCATTTCCGCGCCCATTTTGTCAACGGGTTTGGAAGATCCGGTGGTCACGGCCGGCCCGGCCGGCCCGGCCGGCATGGGCCCGGGGCCGGTGCTGGCAAAGGTGGTCATGGCGGTGCTGCCGCCGTCGTCCAGAGTGAACCCGGTAAGGTTCAGGGAGCCGTTGTTGAGGTTGCCGTAGACCCAAATGTTTTTCGCCAGGGGGGTTCCGTCGGAGGATATTTCCACGAAATTGGCCATGACCGCGCCGTTCCCGTAGTTGCAGGACAGGCGCAGGCCGCCGGCCTGGTTTTTCGCGGTGCCATCGGAGTTCCGGATCACGACCAGGGCGGGGCCGTTGTAGTCGGCCAGTCCGAACGTGGGCATGGTGGTGGTGGGGACGCCGGCCCAGAGCAGGGCGTCGAACTGCTGAAGATCCGCCCCGGCCATGTAGGTGTAGCTGCTGTTCTGCAGGAAAATGAACTGCCCGAGGTTGTCAAAAGCCGTGTCAAAGGGCACGGTCTGATCCGTGCCTCCCAAGGTCACGTTGAGGTTGACCGAGGTCTTCAGGATGCCGGTGTAGGCGCCGGTCGCGGCGTAGGGCATGCCGGGGACGCTGAAGAGAATTTGGCTGCCGGTGGTGCTGTCGGTGCCGGCGCCGCTCATGAGCCCGCTGTTGTTGGTGCCGGCGGTGAGCCCCTGCCAAAGTTCCATGCTGCTCCGCGTGATGAGGTTCAGATTATTGCTGAGGAAGTGCCCGGCCAGGTCGGCCGTGGTGGCGGCGGCGGCGATGTCGTTCTGGATCTGCTGGGTGTTGTTCTGCTGGGATTGGTTGCTGGCCAGTCCGGTGATCGGATCAATCACGCCACCGGCGCCACCACCGCCGCCTGTGCCGCCGCCTGTGCCGCCGCCTGTGCCGCCGCCTGTGCCGCCGACGCCCTGGTCAAGATTGGCACCGGGGGTGCGGATGGTCAGGGCTTCCAGCATGCCGGCGTCGAAGCGGAACGGCGGTTCCGGAGCCTGGCCGTCCCGGACGCGGGTGCCGAAACCGGCCCGGCCGATGTCGACGTTGCCAGTGGGGTTTTGAATATAGATGCCGACGCCGCCGAGGAACAGCACTTCCAGCATGCCGGGCAACTGGCGTCCGGCAAAGAAAGAGCCACGGATGCCGATGGTTGCCGTCGGGGTGACCGTCTTGAACTTGTCCGGGGCAATCTTGGTGATGGCGCCGCCCATGATGCGGAACACGCCCTCCTTGACTTCGGTGACCATCTCCCCTTTTTTCCGTTCAGGATCGAACTGGTAGGCGGCCAGGCAGATCTCGGTGTTGTTGCCGAGGCTGATGATGGTGTTGTCGGCGAACTGGAGCTGGATGCGGCCGCGGGCGCCGGTCTTGATGATGTCGCCGCGGAACACGGGACTGCTGAGGGCCGGCGCCCTGGACACGCCGGCCGGGCTCACGATCACGGCATCGCCGCGCACGGCGATCACGGAGCCGATGGTCTCCGCAGCCGCGGCGGGGGCAGCGGCGGCCGCCGCCGGGACAGGGTCGGCGCCGGGCGCGGTGGCGGTGACCGCCAGAAGCAGGCTCGCGCAGAGCATGCCGAAGACTGACCTCAGCCCGTTCATTTTCATGGCAACTTCCATCGTGGGGGTTGTCGGGAAATCCCGGATCGCCTACACGCCAACACTATAGCCGATAAAGGCGGGTGCGGCTCACTCCCCTGGGAGCGCCGAGTTGCCCTCGGCATTTCTTCTTGCCGCCACCACGGCAGGGCTTACATTGACGAAAAGTGTACAGGCACGGACTGGACCCGAGAGGGCAACCATGAATTTGAAAATCCCGTTTTTTATCCTGTTGTTGGGCGCCGGCCTGCTGCTGGGCGCCGGAGGCGCGGCTAAGGCCGCCGCCGCTGAAATTAACCAGCTCTATGAGAGCGGGTTGAAAGAGCTGCGGGCCGGCGAGTTCAAGGCCGCCTACGACCATCTTGCCGCCGCCTTCAAACTCAACCCGTCCGACCCGAATGTCAGTTTCTACATGGGCCGGGCGGCTTTTGAAATGAAGGATTACGAAAATGCCATCATGGCGTTCGACCGCATGCTGATGCTGGAACAGGAACTGCCGCCCATCAAGTTCGAGCTGGCGCGCACTTATTTCCATGCGGGCCTGCCGGATCAGGCCAAGCCGTATTTTGAGGAGGCCAAGGCCACCCATCCCCCGGAACCCGTGAGCCAGGCGATTGATGAGTATCTCAAGCACATCGACAGCCAGACCCGCCGTCACAGTTTCTCCGGCCGTCTGACCCTGGGCGTCTCCTATGATGACAACGCCCGGGTCTCGCCGAGCGCGGGCATCATCGACGTCTACATCGCCCCCGGCCAGATCCTGCCCATGACCATGACAGGGAAAGAACGGGAATGGATCTGGAATTCGACCCTCGAAGCCGGATACGTCTATCGGTTTGACGACCGGCGTTTCGCCTGGACCACTTCCCTGCTCCAGTACAACGCTTTCTATAACACCGCCAAGGACTTGGACTTGAGTTATACCTGCCTGGCCACCGGCCCGACCTTTGAGGACGACCGCCAGTATGCCGGGCTTTTCCTCCTCGGCGGCCATCTGGAACGCGACTACCGGACCTCTCTCGACCTCTGGGGCGTTTCCGGCAACTACAACCGGACGATCACCCCGTGGCTGCTCTGGGAATCCGGCGTCAAGGGCGAATCCCGGGATTATAAGGACGACAACCCGCGCCATGCGTTTAACCTCAATGCCGGCACCGGCCCGGTCTTGGTGTGGGGCGACAATCGTTTCTCCACCCGTTTCGGCAGCGAGACCGAGCGTCTTGTCTCCGACCAGAACTACGACTACCTCGAATACGATTCGCTCTATGCCCTGTTCCGTTATGAACGGCGTCTCCCCTACGACATGACCGCGTTCACCGGCTGCCGGCTTCAGGAGTCCCAGTATCGGGATGACGAACCCGGCTTCGCCGAACGCCGTCATGACAGCGTGGTCGAACTCTCCCTCGGCCTCCGCCGCCAGTTCACTGAACATGTTTCCGCCGAACTCAGCCACACCTTCACCCGTGCCCACTCCTCGGTGTCCCTGTACGAATACCACCGAAATGTCACCATGCTGTCCGTGAGCTATACCTTCTGATGAACACTTTCCGCCGCGCCTCCGTGCTGGTCGGTCTGGCCACCATCGCCGCCGCGCTGATCCTCTATCTGGCCGCGGGACGCGAAGCCGGACGTTTTTTTCTGGCCATTGATTATCGATTGCAGGACAGTATGTTCCGTATCCGCGGCCCCCAGCCGCACACCGGCTCGGTGGTGATCATCGACCTGGACGAACGCTCCCTGGCCGAACTCGGGCAGTGGCCCTGGCCCCGCGACATGGTCGCCGACCTCCTCCGCAAGCTCGACGCCGCCGGAACCAAGGTCGTCGGCCTGGACGCCGTGTTCGCCGAACCCGACCGCACCTCGCCCACCCGCTATGTCTCCGTTTTCCAACCCTACCTCCGCGCCGGCGCCGCCCTCCCGGACACGGGCTTCGATCACGACGTTGAACTCGGCCGCGCCGTCGGTGACACGCGCACCATTCTTGGCTATTTTTTCGACATGGAGGGGGGCCGCCCCGGAAAAAAACGCGCCGCCGCTGCCGGCCTTCACCATCCCCGCCGCCACGGTGGGTGACGCCGCCCGGGAAATTCCGGCGGCGAAACGGGCCATCCTCAATCTGGACGTGGTCGGAGACAAGGCGCTGAGCGAAGGCTTTTTCAATGCCCTTCCGGACGCCTCGGGCATGGTCCGCCAGATGATGCTCTTTGTCCGCTGCGGCAGCGTGCTGTACCCGTCGCTGCCGCTGGAAATGGTGCGCGAGGGCGAGAAGCTCAAGCCGGGGCTGGCCGTCGGTTCCCAGGGCATCGTCGGCCTCACCCTCAGCGGCCGGCTGGTGCACACCGACGAGGCCGCCCGGCTGTGGCTCAATTACCGCGGCCCCCCCCGCACCTTCCCCTACATCTCCGCCGCGGATGTTATCAAGGGTCGCGTCGATCCCGCCGTTCTGCGCGGCCGGTACGCCCTGCTCGGCACCTCCGCCTGGGGACTGCGCGACCTGCGCTCGTCGCCCTTCAGCAACACCCATCCCGGCGTCGAAATCCTGGCCACCGCCGTAGACAACCTGCTTGCCGGCGATCCGCTCCGGCGCGACGTCCTCACCGAGCGCGCCCTGACCCTCACCATCATCGTCGCCGGCGGCCTGCTCCTGACCCTGCTGCTGGCCACCGCCGGTCCCGTTCCCGGCGCCCTCGGCGCACTGGCCCTGTTCGTGGCCCTGGTGACCGGCAATTATTACGGTTTTTTCCTGCATAACCAGGTGGTCGGGCTCACCTATCCGGTCCTGACTCTGGCCGCGGTGTTCATGGTGGTGACCCTGACGAACTATTTCGTCGAAGGCCGCCAGAAACGCTTCCTCCGCGGCGCCTTCTCCATGTACGTTTCCGGCGACGTCGTCGAACAGATCGTGCGCCGGCCCGAAAACCTGCGGCTGGAAGGCGAGGAGAAGGAACTCACCGTCCTTTTTTCCGACATCCGCGACTTCACCACCCTTTCCGAACGTCTTACCGCCCGCGAGGTCACCCAGTTCCTCAATGAATACCTCACTGCCCTGACCGACGCCGTCATGGCCCATGGCGGCACGGTGGACAAGTATATCGGCGACGCCCTCATGGCCGTCTGGGGCGCGCCCATTGACGACCCGGATCACGCCGGCCATGCCGTTGCCGCCGCCCTGGATATGCCCCGCCGCCTGCGCGAACTCCAGCCGCTGTGGGAAGCCCGCGGCCTGGGCCGCATCCAGGTTGGCATCGGCCTCAACACCGGCATCATGAGCCTGGGCAACATGGGCAGTCGCCAGCGCTTCAACTACACCGTGATCGGCGACACCGTCAACCAGGCCTCCCGCTTCGAAAGTCTCAACAAAGTCTATGGCACGGCCATCCTCGTCGGCGAAAGCACCCGCGACCAAACCGCCGCCGCCGTTTTTTACCGGCTCGTGGACAAGGTCCGTGTCAAAGGCAAAATCCAGCCCGTGGCGCTTTACGAACCTCTCGCTCCCATGCCGCCCCCGGCGGCGGTGGCAGAGGCGGCGCGCGGTTTTGAGGCGGTCATGGAGTTCTATTCCCGCGGCGAGTTTGCGTCCTGCCTGGAACGGTTGCAGGAACTGCACGCCCGGGACCCGCAACGGCTCTACGAAGTTTATCTCGAACGCGTCCGCCATCTCCTTGTTCATCCCCCGGGGCCCGGCTGGGACGGTGTCTGGACGCATGCCGCGAAATGAAGGCCGGTGGCCCGTGGGCCTGTGGGCCTGTGGGTCTGTGGGAAGGCAAGGGTGGGCACAAAAATGGACCTTTCGGTCTTTCTCTTCACCACCAACCACAGACCTACAGACCACGGGCCTTTTGTAACGGTCTTTCTCTTCACCACCAACCACAGATCTACAGACCACAGGCCTTTTGTAACTTGAGCCTTTGCGCCTTCGGTTAAACCGGTTTGGAAAATCCGGCTTCGGTAAGTACAGTTTCGCGGCCTTTAAGATTCCGCCGTCTTGCGCCGGAGAAAAATATGATCCGCAAAAATCGCCGTGCTGAACCCTGTAAAATGACCGCCTGCCTGCGCGCGCTTATTTTCGCCGGGTTCGCCCTTTTCTCCTGGGAAAGCCAGGCGCAATACACGGATTTATCAAGCGCATATGATAAGTTGGTTCAAAGCATTGTCATCACCAGTGGAACCAATGAAGTCCTTAAGAATCAAGGAGTAAAAGAACTTTCTGATTCCGTGAAGAAAATGATCAACGATTCGCTGACTTCGGACGTGCTGAATGAGACGCCGACCAGGCATCGCTCGGCCTTTGCCACATACTATTATGCCGTTCTCTGCGGTGACATTGAATATGCGGTTTTGAGTAATGGAACTCATGACTATGTAAAAAAACGGATCGTGATGCTGATGAATAATTACCCCATCAATGACGATAACGCGTATAATGAAACCGAAGAAATTGCCATGGCTTTCGGTTTAGGCTTGTCATATGCCATCGAAAAAGAATTCACCCAAAAGCTGCTTACTGAAAAAATCAAAGCGCTGAGCACGCATAAGGATTTTCTGTACAGCATCGATCGATATATCCAGAATGGCGGCCTGGAGGGTGAACCGAAAAGTAAGATGGAACAGTCTGTCTTGGTAATGTTTATAAAAATGTCCAGATGGGCAAGCGCGAACGCCGCCGGGACGGGGAAGTGAGGCCGTCGTGATCTTTGCGAGCTTCTGTTCAAAAACAAGGGAGTAACGTCATGTTTCTGCACACGGTTTTTTTCTGGCTCAAGCCCGGCCTGACCCCGGCGGAGATGGCAGAATTCGAGGCCAGCCTGGCCACGCTGACGACCATTCCCACGGTCCGCTTCAAGTACATCGGCAAACCGGCGGCCACTAGCCGGCCGGTCATCGATTCCTCGTACTCCTATAAACTGGTGGTCGGCTTTGACGACCTCGCCGGACATGATGTGTACCAGGAAATCGACACCCATCTCGCCTTTATCGCCCAATGCTCCAGGTATTGGACCAAAGTGCAGGTCTATGACGCCGAAGAACTGAAGTAAATTCGTCGGGGGCGGAATTTGCCCGCCTCGAACCCCCGGTGCGGTTCGTTCCGGTTGGGGTCAACCGGCGGCGTCAAAGATTTCCCAGACGCGGCGGAGGTAATGGCGGTAGGCGGCCAGCGGCGTGCCGTTGGGGATGCGGTGGTCCAGGGCCAAAACGCAGCCGCCGGTGGCGAGCATGGGCGGGATCTTGCGCTCCAGCTCCGCGTCAATGGCGGCAAGGCCGCGGCGCAGGACATGCTTGTCGATGCCGCCGTAAAAGGCCAGGCGCGTGCCGTAGCGCTGGCGGACTTCGACGATGTCCATGCCGGCGGCTGGTTCCATGGGGTGCATGCAGGTGATGCCGGCGTCGAGGAACGCGGGAATGACCGCGTTCATGTTGCCGTCGCTGTCCTGGTCGAAGAGGCGGGCCCCGCGCTCCCGGAGCAGGTCCCAGATGCGGAGGTAATAGGGCTTGATAAACTCCGTGATCTGCCGGGGCCCGGCCAGGGCGCCGGACTTGCCGGCCATGTCCTCGTGGACGAAGAGGATGTCCGCCGGCACTGTCCGGGTGGCCAGTTCCAGCACGCGGAACGCGGTGTCGCCAAGCGTGTTGAGAATGTCGTGGAGAAGTTCGGGCTGCTCGTAATAAGCCAGGCAGAGCGCTTCTTCACCCAGGAGTTGGCGCGGCTCGTCGAAGCCGCCGGGAATCCATGCGCTCAAGGCGCGGCCGGCGGCCAGGTCCTGGCGGGCCCGCGCGTCCCAGCCGTCCGGCAGGCGCGCCAGCGAGAATTCATAAAGCGGCTTGAGCCGGCGCCAGTCGTCCATGGTCCTGACCGGATAGTCCAGAGGCAGGGGCAGGGTGGCCACGCCCTTCATCAGCTTCATGGTGCGCCCGAGTTCGTCGCGGGTGAGCAGGTGTTCCGCCGTCTCTTCCAGCACCCGCGGCGTCTCCCCGCCCAAGCGGCCGGTGTGGACGCCGAGCCCGGCCCGCGCCGGAGCGCGGTAGCGGAAGGCCGACAGATCCAGCTCCGCCGGCGTCGCCCCCTGCGCCTCCCATTCCTCTTTCAACCCGATGATCGGCCCGAAAATTTCCGTGAACAGCGGCCGGTCGTTGCGCCGGAACGTCATGTGGTCCAGATATTCCTCGCGCCGGACCGCGGGCTCGATCCGGATCGCCAGGTCCGCGTGGGTGGTCCATTTTAGAGGCATGGTTCGGGAGCTCCAAGGTTGAGGCGCAAAAAGGGGAAAAATTTTGGATTTTGGATTTGTGATTTTGGATTTGGCGATCGGAAACCCTGTAGGAGCGGGCGTCCGCCCGCTTTCTCCCGTTGGTATCAGCAATCGGGCTTCGTCACGGAACGGTCCCGGTCGGGGCTTTGGCCGCGCCGCGGAAACGTGGTGCAACCACGTTCCTACAGTATGCAGCCCCGATTTTTATACTTATGCCAAAAAAAATCTGGAAATCAATGGACAAAGACGCGAAGTATTGATAATTTTCCGATATGAAAACCAGTCCCAGTCCCTTGCCGCCGTCTTTCCGCCTGCGCCCGGCTTTTGGCGGGATCTTTGTCTGCCGCCCGGACTGGCGCGTAAGAATGTCAGGGGCGGAGTTCGCCCGCCTTCCAGGAAAAATGCGAACATTGAACATTCAACATCGAACGTCCAACATCGAATCTGGAGTTGCGTTGCGAACTTACGTTTTGCGGGATTCAACGTTGAATGTTCAATGTTGAATGTTCGATGTTCGTCTTTTCTCCGCCTTCGCTCAACGCGCGAGGTCCGGGTTTTCCATGAAGGCGTAGGCCAGGACATGGCAGACCGTCATGTGGGCGTCCTCGACCCGGCCGTAGTGGCCGTCTTCGACCACCAGCACATGATCCGCCACATCGGCCAAGGCACCGCGTTTCTGTCCCACCAGCGCCACCGTGACCATCCCATGCGCCTTTCCCCATTGCAGGGCCTTGACGAGATTGGGCGAATTGCCGCTCACGCTCATGGTAAAGGCTACGTCCCCGGGGCGCGCGTAGTTCATCAACTGCCGGACAAAGATGTCCTCGTAGGCGTAATCATTGCCCAGGGCCGTGATCCAGCTCGTGTTCTCGTTGAGCGACAGGATGCGGAACGGCCGGGGCAGTTTGTCAGACGCGCCCTTGCCCAAGTCCGTCGAGAAATGCGAGGCGTTCGCCGCGCTGCCGCCGTTGCCGAAAACGAACACCTGGCGGTCATCCTTCCACGCCGTCCGGAACACGGCGATCAGCCGCTCCAGAACATCCTGCGGAATCGCGCCAATGGTCGTTTTCTGGGCGGCCAGGTAGTTCTCGATCCAGGGTTTCATCACGGGGGCGGTCATGGGAATCTCCTTCGTTTTTTGTTCGGAAAGTTTCCGATTGCATCCTGCCGGCAGGGCCAAAGGCCCGAAGCCATAACAGCCTGGGGCAACGCCCCAGGATTGCCGTTGGAATCATGGTAAGGGCTGAAGGCCCGTTCCATGTTGTGGTTGATTACGATGACGGTGTCGGGCGATTGAAACCTCGAAGCGATGGGACGGGCCTTCAGCCCTTTTTCCCTTTTTTATCTTTTACCTGGGGCGTTGCCCCAGGCTGTTATAGGTCGCGCCGTTGGCGCTGAGTTGGCCCGCACTTGCGGCCAGGAGGAGGGCGCCGGACGGCACCGCATCCTCCTGCAATTTTGACAGCAGGACTTCCGGCACGGGGTGGAACGCTTTCATCACGAATGCGGGCAGCGCCGCCGCCACCGCCGCGCGCCAGGGCTCGCCCAGGAGCGCCAGCCCGCCGCCAAGCACAATTACCTGTGGGTGAAGTAGATGCACGACATGGGAAAGGGCAAAGGCCAGGTCTGCGGCCGTCTCCTCCAGAATTTGCCGGGCCAGCGGACAGTGCTCCTGGAGCGCCGGCGCGAGCGCGGCGGCCTGACCATGGTCCAAGGCGGCGGCCAGCCGTCCCAGCACGCTCTCCGGATGCCGCGCGGCGAGCTTCCTGACCTTGGCGTCCACGGCCCAGCCGGAACAGCGGCTCTCAACGATGGTACCACGGCGGTTGAGGCGCAGGTGCCCGAACTCCGCCTCGCCAGGTTTGGCGCCGTGATAGATCCGGCCGTCCGCGATCAGGCCGCCGCCGACGCCGCTGCCGGAGTTGGTATAAAAGACCGGGTCGGCGTGGCCGCCCGCGCCGAGGCGGGCTTCGGCGTAGGCGGCGACGTTGGTGTCGTTGTCCACGGCCACGGGTAGGCCGCTGAGTTCACGCAGCCAGTCGCCCAGCGCAAAATCATTCCAGCCGGCGAGGTGGTGCGAGCAGCAGATCCGCCCCGTCCGCCAGTCCACCGGGCCGCCGAAGCCGACGCCGACGGCGCGCCATTGGAACCGGGGCTGGAGGCGCGTGAACGTCTCGCGGATCTGGTCGCGGATGCCGGCGCCGCCGCGGGCCCGGTCCACGGTCAGGCGCCGCCGGTCCGTAATGCGGCCGTCCGCCGTGCCGGTGACGAGCTGCAGCTTGCTGCCGCCGATTTCAATGCCGAGGAGGTTCATCGCGTTGTACCAATTCCCAAAACTTGATTATCCACGAATTGCACGAAAAAACACGAATGACGCAGATCCGTGAAATTCGTGCAATTTGTGGATAAGATGCGGGTCCCTTGATTGTACTTGGAATTAGAGATTGGCGCCGTTCGTGGCCGTGATTTCTTTGTACCAGGCGGCCGAGTCCTTGGGAATCCGCCGCTGCGTCGGATAATCGGTGTAGACCAGCCCGACGCGGACCGCATCGCCCATGGCCCACTCGAAGTTGTCCTTGAGGCACCACTGGAAATAGCCCTGCACCGGGATGCCGTCCGCCGCGGCGCGCCGGAGTTCCCGCAGGTAGCGTTGCAGGTAATCGATCCGCTGCGGGTCGTGAACCTTGCCGTCCAGCGAGATGACGTCGGCGTTCTGGTGCCCGTTTTCGGTGATCACGATCGGGATGTTGTAGCGTTCGTGCATGAATTTCGGGCCCCAGTACAGGCAGGTGGGCGTCACCGGCCAGAAATCCTGAGTGGTCTTCGGGTAGCCCGGGGGCAGCGGCACTTCCACGGGCGCACCGTCGGGGCCGGCCTTCTGGGTGATGCCGTGATAAATATTCAGCCCCAGGAAATCCAGCTTTTCCGAGATTGTCTCCAGGTCTCCGGGCTGAACTTCCGGAGCCGCGTCGCCGAAGAACTTGAGGCCGTCCTCGGGATAGTGCCCGAGAAAGATCGGATCCATCCACCAGGCGCTGTTGAACAGGCTGTGCCCCGTGGTCCGGAACATGGCCTGGCGCGCCGCGGCGATGTCCGCGGCCGATTCGGTCTCCGGCATGCATGTCCCCCCGACCATGGCGATGCCGATGGTGGGTTTGGCCTTGGCGTTCGCCCGGAGCGCGCGTACCGCCTTGCCGTGGGCCAGCAGGGTGTGGTGGGTGGCCAGGAGCACTTCGTCAATGCGTAGCTTGTCGCCCGGCGCGTGATAGCCGATCCGCAAGCCGAGGTCGATGAAGCATTGCGGCTCGTTGTGCGTCATCCAGTGCGTCACCCGGTCGGAAAGCCGGTTGGCGACCACCGTGGTGTATTCGGCAAACCAGTCCGCGCTGTCGCGGTTCAGCCAGCCGCCCTTGTGGTACAGGGCCAGGGGATAGTCCCAGTGGAAAAGGGTTACCCACGGCTCGATATCCGCCGCCAGCAGTTCGTCTACGAGCCGGCTGTAGAAGTCCATGCCCTTGGGGTTCACCGCGCCCGTGCCTTGCGGCAGGATGCGTGGCCAGGCCAGGGAAAAACGGTACGCTCGAATGCCCAAGTCCTTCATCAGTTTTACGTCTTCGCGCCAGCGGTGGTAATGGTCGCAGGCGACGTCCCCGTTCTGCCCGCGCCAGATGGCGCCTTCCTTGGCGCAGAACATGTCCCACACCGACGGCCCCTTGCCGTCTTCGCGCGGCGCGCCCTCGATCTGATACGCCGCGGACGCCACGCCCCAGGTAAAATCGGTAGGAAAGGTCATGTTGATTCCTAGTGGGGGTCAATACCCCGACCCTTTGGGTCGCTTAACGTTTTCGGTTGGGTTTGTGTTATGGCCGGCTGTCGTCTGCGGTTCTGTGACGGAGACGATCGCGAATGCTGGTTGAACGAG
>CAITSE010000173.1 GCA_903894975.1 uncultured Lentisphaerota bacterium | reverse complement strand
TAATCGTTATCCGAGGTCTTGTCGTTGGCGTTGTCATAGACGCGGTGTTCGTCCAGGAAGGTATGCAGGTAAAAGGTGGTGATGCCGGCGGCCAGGGCGACGCCGTCCTGGGCCTGGGTCAGGATTTCGTAGCGGGGGGTGACGATCACGCCGGCGCGGGTGAAGTCAAAGACCTTGTAGTTTCTGTTCTCACCCGGGAGCCCATATTCTTGACTCTTGAAATCAACGCGATCAATGGGAATGCTGATGTCAACGGGGATTTTTTCGCCGAGGGAGAAGCCGCCATTGATGGTGGCGCCGACACGGTTATACGAGGCGCCGTCGGGGCCGTCGAATTTGCGGTGTTCGTAGCGCAGGGCGCTGTTGTTGGAGAGATTTAGGGGGTTCATCGGCGGCTGCGCCTTCTGGCCGGGTTGGGCTTGAACGCCGGCGGCGGGGGCAGGGCCCAGACGTTTTGGGCTGAGGCGCGGCAGGAATCCGGGAGCCAGCACGCTCGTCTCGATGGTTTGCGCCGCTACCGGGATGGTGCCGACGCCCGGGGAAGCACCCTGGGAGGCTTGCGTGGTCGCCTGGTTGAGGTCGCTGTCGTCGCTGGAAGATGGGCCATGCCACTGGGCGGAAGCCGTGCTCGCGCCAACCAGAATAAGACCGGCCGCGCCGGTAAACCAGAGTTTCCAATTCTTCATGGAATCAATCCTTATTTCTTAGTGGCTTTGGTCTGAAATCGTGATTCTAGGGCGGGTATTCTTAGTTAATTAAGAATGTGAAATATAACGGTTAAAATATCAAAACTCAATGAAGCGGAACGGCTTTCCGGGCGGCGTTGAAGAGGGCCTCGCGGATGGCGCCGCCGAGCAGGGTGCTGTCCAGGCTCATGCCGGGCACATAGGTCGCGCCCGTGCTCCAGCCGGTCTTGCTCATGGAGCCTTCGCCGGTGAAGGTCTGACTGCGGCCGCTGCGGACGTCGGTGAGCGTCACCTCCGCCCAAGCCTTGAGTTCCGACTTGGCCGCGCCGGCGAACGGACCGGAGATGGACAGCGGTTGCGGCTCCTCAATGCGGGTGATCTGGGCGGTGAGGGTGAAGTCTGCGCCCACGGCCTTGCCGGCCTCCGCGGGATCGTTGTATGGCAGTTTTTCGCCGACCCAGCCGGCCATGCGCAGTTCCAGCAGTTTGTTGCGGATGCCGGCGATGTCCGCCCGGGCCTGGCTGTCCTCTTCCACGGGCGTCAGCCGGCCGGCGGTTTGGATGCCCTGGACCAGGTATTGCGAAACTTGCATGCCGATTTCGCCGCTGGTCTTGGCCTGGCGCACAAATTCGTTGACCTGTTTCTGGTGGCGCATGGAGAAGCCCGGTTGGGTGCTGCGCGGCACGGACCAGCCTGCGAACGCGGGCTTGACCCAGAGCACGGCCACGCCGGGTTTGCCGGCGGCCGGCGGCGCCGCGGGCGGGGCCGGGGCGGGAGCCGCCGCTGCCGTGGCGTCTGGCTTGGTTTCAGTCAGCCGTTCGAGCAGGCGGTCGGCGCAATGGGTGAGGGCGGCGGCGGCGGCGGAGAAGGGATCGAGCGCTTTTTCCGCGGGATCGTCATTGGTGCCCATGGGCGGGCTTTCCACAACCTGCGCCTTGGTGCCGCGGTCGGCGCGCAGGTCAAGGACTTCCAGGGTGACGGACGCGGTGCCGGCGTACATGGAGAGCGCACCGCGCTGGAACGTGCGCAGCGCCGCCGGGGCATGGTAGCGGACGCGCAGGCAGTAGTCCAGCGCATATGGTTTGAGTGCGTCCCGGATCTGCTCAATGGTGCCGCCCTGGAGCACGGCCCACTGTTCGGCGTTTTTCCGGGCGGTGGCCAGGGTGGCTTCGTCGAACTGCTTGACTCCGAATGCGGCGGCCAGGCGGCGGCCGAGTTCGGTTTCCAGCATGCGTCCGGCCCGGGCGCGGTCGGCGGCGGCAAGCTCTTCGCCGTCCATGGTGCCGGCGACCACGAAGAGGACTTTTTTCCCGGTCAGAAGGCCGGGAGCGGCCGGGGCGGCGGCGGGTTCCGGCGTGAAGATCCTGCCCGCGGCCACGCGGGTAAAGACGTTGGCGGCGGCGTCATCCAGGGCGGTGATCGCGGTTTCCAGGGCCTTGAGCCGCCGTTTCGGGGTGGTATTCGGCGGCGAGGCGAAGGCGGCGGCGGCCTGGCTCGGCCGGCGCGGAATGAGTTCCACGTCCACCCCGGCGCCGCAGGCGAAGAACCGGGCGGTGCCGGAGATCGCGGTGCCGGATTCCTCCGGGACGATCTCGGAGGTGCGGTAGGTGACGCGCACGAGCCAGTCGGGCTGGTACGTTTCCAGGACCCCGCGGATTTTTTCCAAGTCGTTGCCTTGGAGCACGGCCCATTTTTCCGCGTCGGCGCGGACTGTGGCCATGGTTTCCGGATCCAGGAGGCGGACCTGGCACGCCTCGGCCAGGAGCCGGCCGGCCAGGGCCTCCACATGCAAGCGTGCGGCTTCCTGGTCGGCCGGGGTGAGTGCGGCGGTACCTGTGCCGCGGAGCGTTCCGGTCACGGCGAGCAGGACCAGCGGCGCTTTTTCCGCCGACGCCGGAACCTCGGCCCGGACGGTGGCGGCGGCCAGGAGTGGCAACAGGCTCAGGATGAGGCGGATGAATTTCATGGTGGGCCTGGTGGGGAAGAAAAAACGAACATCGAACATTGAACATCGAACGTTCAACATTGAATGAAATCCGACCGACAAAGACCGAACCCGCCCGAGGCCTTCCGGTTCGACGTTGGACGTTCGATGTTCAATGTTCGACGTTCGCTTTTACATGCTTTTACGGCGTGTTCTTCACCCGGAGGTTGACCCAGCCGGTTTCGACTTTTTTCATCCATTCCGGCAGCAGCGTGTCGATGGCGCCGGCGATGGAGTTGCGGACGGCGTCGCCGTTGGACTTGCCGCAGTACTTTTCTGCGCCTTTGGGTTCGAAATCCATGACGCTGGAATCCAGATCCTGGTTGGTCACCGCGTTGAGGAAGCGGACCTTGATGGCGGTGTTGTAGCTGATGATCACGGTGGAACCGCCGGCAGCGGCGATTGCGGGCGGGACGGCCTCGCCGAAGTAGGAGGTTTCGACATTGCCGGAGATCAGGATGTCGCACTGCTGCTTCTGGGCGGCGCGGTCGCCGGTCACATCCACAATCATCAGTCCGTATTTCTGTTCCATGGCGTTGCGCAGGGCGGTGCGGAAGCGGTCGAGTTTGGATTCGCGGTTGGCGATGCCATCCTTGCCGACCACGGTCTCGCTGAGATCCACACCGACGCGCGGCTTGCCGAGCAGGGCGAAGACATCCTGGATCTGGATCTTCTTCTCGACCAGGTCCTTGGCCAGGAGCGCGGGATCGAATTCCTGCGTTTTCTGGCTCAGGTAGCGGACGGGGTTGCCGAGCATGGTCTGGACCCGCGGGTCGGCCAGGGCTTGCGGGGACAAGGCCTTTTGCAGGAGTTCGTCAACCGTTTTGCGCAGGGCCGCGAGGTCCGGCGCAGGCACGGGGGGCACGACGACGCCGGTGGGGACGGCGGGAGGGGTCACCACGGGCACGCCGCCGGTGGTGGCGACGGCCTGGCCCGGCGCGGGCGGCTGGATGGCGGGGATTCCGGCAACCGGGGGTTGCCCCGTGCTGCTGCCCTTCATGACGAGGATGATTCCCAGGATTACGATCAGGGCGGCGGCGGTGGAGAGCAGGATCAGCATTCCCCGGGACTTGGGGCCGGCGGCCGGGACCGGAGCGCCGGCCGCGGTGGTGCCGAGATTGGCGCGCATAGCGCGCATCTCGGTCATGAGATCTCCGGCAAGCTTCTGCAAGTCGGCGGAAGCGGCATCGGGGCTGCGGCAGGCCTTGAGTTCCGCGAGCAGGGTCTTGGCGTTGGGCGGGCGGTCTTCCGGTTTTTTGGACATCATGCGCATGACCAGTTTGGCGACCGGTTCGGAGATGTCGGGGCGCTTGACCCGCGGGTCGGGCGTGGGCTGGGTGGCGAGTTTGGTGAGCAGGGCGTAGGCGGTTTCGCCGGAGAAGGGCGGGGCGCCGCAGAGCATGTGGTAGAGCGTGGC
>CAITSE010000172.1 GCA_903894975.1 uncultured Lentisphaerota bacterium | reverse complement strand
TGGAGCTTACATGCACCGCATGAATCCCAATTCGACGTTGGACGTTCAACGTTCGATGTTCGACGTTCGCAATTGTTTTTCCCCCAACATATTATGGTTCTTAAGGTTACGCGCATGCCCGCCGGGGCTCCAATCCAAGCCGACTCCGATCCCGCATTCTCCGGTTTCATGAATAATTCAGGGTAAAACGACGAAGATGAACGCTCCCATGAAACACGCATTTCTCATCATGTCCGGGTTGCTGATCGGCGGGATGCTCCTGGGCGCGTCGCCGGCCGGCGCCCAGGCGGACGGGCAAGGGCCGCGCGGCGAGAAGAAGGCCAGGCCCCAGGGCGGCGGCGACGGGCGCCGCCGGGACCGCGAGGCCATGGAGCTGCCGCCGGAAGTCGAGGCGCTACGCCATTTGTCCGCCCTCCCCGGCCGGCCGACCGACCGCGCCGTCACGCTCAACCTGCTCGCGGACAAACCGTTGGAAGCCTGGGTCGAGTTCGGCACGGCCCCGGGCCGGTACAAGGCGCGCACCAGTCCCGTCAGCCTGCCGCCCGGCAAACCGGTCGAAGTGACGCTGGACAATCTGAAACCCGACACCGCGTACGTGTACCGTCTGCAGTCGCGCCAGCCCGGCGCGGCGGTGGTCACCGCCGGCGCCGAACAAGGCTTCCACACCCAGCGCGCCCCCGGCAGCTCTTTCCGCTTCGAGATCCAGGGCGACTCGCATCCCGAACGTCCGCAGCAGTTCGACCCCGCGCTCTATGCCCGGACCCTGCAGGCCGCCGCCGCGGACCGGCCGGATTTCTACCTGACCATCGGCGACGATTTCAGCGTGGACACCCTCCGCACCGTCACCCCGACCCCGGAGGCCGTCCACGCCATCTACCTGAACCAGCGCCTGTTCCTGGGACTGATCGGCCGCGCCGCGCCCGTGTTCCTGGTCAACGGCAACCACGAACAGGCGGCCAAGTGCAACCTGGACGGCACGGCCATGAGCGTTGCCGTCCTGGCCCAGGTCGACCGGAACCGGTACTTTCCGCAGCCCGCCCCCGACAACTTCTACACCGGCGACGCCAAGCCGGTCGAGTTCATCGGCCCGCTGCGCGACTATTACGCCTGGACCTGGGGCGACGCGCTCTTCGTGGTCATCGACCCATACTGGCATGCCGACAACCCGGTCGACAACCCCCTCGGCGGCGGCCCCAAGGCGCGCGACAACAAGGGCGGCGGCCGCGACCCGTGGACGGCCACCCTGGGCGACGACCAATACCAATGGCTCAAGAAAACCCTGGAGTCCAGCCGGGCCAAGTATAAATTCGTGTTCGCCCATCATGTGCTGGGAACCGGACGCGGCGGGATTGAAGATGCCTCCCTGTTTGAATGGGGCGGCCAGAATCGGCGCGGCGAGAACGAGTTCAAGCAGCGGCGCCCCGGCTGGGAACTGCCGGTCCACCAACTCATGGCGAAGAACGGCGTGACCATCTTTTTCCAGGGGCACGACCACATTTTTGTGCGGCAGGAACTGGACGGCGTGGTCTACCAGACCCTGCCCGAACCGGCCGATCCCACCTACACCCTCTACAACCGGGAGGCCTACCGCACCGGCGACGCACTGCCCAATTCCGGCCGCGTCCGCGTCACCGTCTCCCCCGCCAAGACCACGGTCGAATACCTGCGCTCCCGCCTGCCGCAGGACGCGACGCCGGAACACCCGGACGGCGAGGTCGCCTTCCGCTACGACATCCCCGCCAAACACTGACCTGATTCTCATGTAAAACCAAGCCGCTTTCATCCACGAATTTCACGAATTGACACGAATGATGCATAGAACGATTTTCCCCATGACACATCTTTTTGCACCGTATTTTGTTGCATTTTCACAGTGCTCGTGAAATTCGTGAAATTCGTGGACAAAACGAGTTGTTGCTAATTCAGCCTGACTTGTACGGAAGGAACGAACCCATGAAACTTCCGAACCTCCTCCTGCTCTGCGGATGCCTGCTCGCCCTCCCCGCCTCGGCCTACGAACGCTTCGGCGGCCCCACCGAATTCCTGGGCTGCAACAAGGAAAAGGCGTTCAACGGCTACACCCTCTTCGGCGTCGGCAGCCGGACCTATCTGCTGGACATGGACGGCCGCGTCGTCCACACCTGGCCCGTCGGCACCAATCCGCACCTGCTCGACAACGGCAACGTCCTCGACGCCTCCAAGGACGACCCCAGCGGCTTCCAGGGCTTCAAGGAGGTGGACTGGGACGGCAAGACCGTCTGGGAATACACCGAGAAGCGTGAAGGCTACGCACCGCATCACGACTGGGTGCGCATCTTCAACAAAAAACTCAACGCCCCCACCACCCTTTACATCGCCAACAAAAGCATCACCCACGAGCAGGCCATCGCCGCCGGCGCCGACCCGAAGAAAGGGCCGTATGAGGGCGGCCAGATGGACACCGTCGTCGAGGTGGACATGCAGGGGAACGTGGTCTGGGAATGGCGTTTCTTCGATCACGTCGTGCAGGACCTGGACGCGGCCAAACCCAACTATGCCGGCCAAGGCAAAACGGTCGCGGATTTTCCCGGCCGCATCAACCTCAACCTACCCGGCCGCCCGCTGAAGCGCGACTGGCTGCACTGCAACTCCATGGACTACAACGCCGAGTCCGGCCACGTCGTCATCAACTCCGTGCAGGGCGAACTCTACGTCATCGACCACGACGGCACCTTCGTCGCCGGCGATCCCAAGGCAAGCCTCGCCAAGACCGCCGGCCCGGCGGGCGATTTCCTCTACCGCTTCGGCGACCCCGCCCGCTACGCCCAGGGCGACCCGCCGCGGGTGCTGGAAAACTGGGACAACGCCACCTCCGGCCACAAGCAGATGGGCGGCGCCCACGACGTCCACTGGATCCGGCCCGGACTGCCCGGCGCCGGCCACCTCATGGTCTTCAACAACGGCCAGTACCTGTACCAACGCACGCCGCAATCCTCGGTCCTGGAGATCAACCCCTTCCTCGACGCCAACGGCCGCGACACCGGCAAGTACGTGAACCCGCCCGACGCCGGCTACCGCCGCGAGAATTACGACAAGGACACCCACAACTCGCCGCGCCAGATCTCCAAACAGGTCGTCTGGAGCTTCCGCTCCGTCAACAGCCACAGTTTCTTCAGCCACATCGGCTCCAGCGCCCAGCGCCTGCCCAACGGCAACACCTTCGTCTGCTCCGACACCGAGGGGCATTTTTTCGAGGTGACGACCGACGGCAAGGTCGTCTGGGAATACATCAACCCCATCACCCGCGACGGCGCCGTGAAGACGCTGGGGGACGTCCTGCCCATGGCGAACTCCGCGTTCCGCGCCTACCGCTACGCCGCGGACCACCCCGCGTTCAAAGGCCGCGACCTGACCCCGAAAGGCACGATTACCGAACGCGCCGCGCAAGGGCTGGATCCCCAGCCGAAACGGCGTCCGCCCGGCGATCCCCCGCCCGCCGGCGGCAACGACCCGGAACGCCGCGGCGGAAACCGGAAGGCCCGGCCATGATCCGCCTGTGCATCGGGAACCCCTCCGTTATGGGAGGCGCGCGTCAACTTAAGGATTTGAGTCTCCTTGTACCGATGCGCAGCATCCTTGGAGTGCGGTGGCTTGACACCGCTTTCCCCGGCGGCGGCGCCGCCATCCCATGCGTAGTACAACTCCCACGCTCTGACAGAAGCGGAGACATCAGACAGAAGGCCGGTTCCACCGGCGGGGAAAAGCGGCGTCGAGCCGCCGCACTCCAAAGCGGCGCGGACGCCGCAGTAAATACCCACAACCATAACGTTATCCGGATGGCTATGGGTATCTTACCCCCCGTTCTGGCGATTCGCCCCCCTGCCCTTCCCATAACGGCGGGATTACGCTGCCTCGCGTTTTTGCTCAGCCTCGGCCTGGTGTCGGCACAGGCCGCCGCCGTCACGCCCACCCGCAAAAGCAGCGCCGCCCAGCCAGTCCAGACATCCACCTGCAACAACGTTCCCGCACATCCCTTCGACCTGATCCTGGGCCGGCCGACCGCAGGCTCGGTCACGGTACGCGTTCTGTGCTATGCGGATGCGACGGGCTTCATCACGTATGGGACTCAAGCGGGAACGCCCACGGCCAAAACCCCCGTCCGCTTGTTCAAAAAGGACGAACCGGCGGACATTGTCCTGTCCTCCCTGCAGCCGGACACCCGGTACTTTTACCAGTTCCGAACCACCGGGACTGCGGGCGGCGAATTCGCCTTTCACACCGCCCGGCCGCCGGGCGGCGCGTTCACCTTCGCCGTCCTGGCCGATTCGCACCTGGATTCAAACACTGATCCCGTTCTGTACCAGCGGACTCTGGCGAACGCGCTTGCCGACAAACCGGACTTCGCCGTGGATCTCGGCGACACCTTCATGACCGAAAAGCATGAGACCCGCGAGAACGCCGCGAAACAATACCTGGCGCAACGATTCTATTTCAGCCAACTCTGTGCCTCCGCGCCGCTGTTCCTGGTGCTCGGCAATCACGACGGCGAAAGCCCGCGCGGCCGCGGCAGCGACGCCGACGGCCTGGCGGTCTGGTCCAACGCCATGCGAGAGCGGTATTTCCCCAATCCCGTGCCCGGCGGTTTCTACACCGGCGACACCCTGAAACAGCCAGAGGCCGGCCTCTTGCAGGATTATTACGCCTGGATTTGGGGCGATGCCCTGTTCATCGTGCTCGACCCCTTCTGGTTCACGCAAAAGTCCCGCGGCCAGAACGACAACTGGAAGCGCACCCTCGGCCCCGACCAGTACCAGTGGCTCAAGCGCACCCTCGAAAGCAGCCGGGCCAAGTTCAAGTTTGTCTTCATCCACCATCTCGTCGGCGGCGCCGACGAGCAGAGCCGCGGCGGCGCCGCGGCCGCGCCCTTTTACGAGTGGGGCGGGAAAAATCCGGACGGCGGCGACGGTTTCAAACAGAACCGCCCCGGCTGGCCCGCGCCGATTCATCAACTGCTCGTCCAGAACCACGTGAGCGCGGTATTCCACGGCCACGACCATTTCTACGCAAAGCAGGACCTCGACGGCATCGTTTACCAGGAAGTCCCGCAGCCGGGGACTCCGTCCAGCAACAACCGCGCCCCCCGCGCCGCCGCCGAGTACGGCTACCGCAACGGTGTCATCCTCGGCGGCTCCGGCCACCTGCGCGTCAAAGTTTCCGCCGGCCAGACCACGGTGGAATACATCCGCACCGACGGTTCCGTCGCGCACTCGTACTCCATCCCCGGCGAAAAATGATCGGGAAAGGAAGGCCGAAATGGCCATCCCCTCGGAAGCCCCGGCGGGGCGGCAGTGAGTAGCCGGGGGTGTAAACCCCCGGTCATGAATAAGATAAAATAATTCAGAGCCCCCGGAGGGCATGCGCGTCAACTTAAGGATTATTTTAAACTGATTCTCCGCCTTGACCGCGGCGTCCGCGCCGCTTTGGAGTGCCGGCGGCTGGACGCCGCTTTTTCCCGCCGGTGGAACCGGCCTACAGCCTGAGTTCTC
>CAITSE010000171.1 GCA_903894975.1 uncultured Lentisphaerota bacterium | reverse complement strand
GCGACTACTTTCATCGTGCTTCTCCTGAGTTTGGAGGCCGTGCGGCCTCCGTGGCTTGGATAACCAAACTTAGGAGAAGCTTCTGCTTGTGTCAAAACCAGATATTATTAGCCACTCGGCTAATAATATGTGGAGAGGGTCTTCGACCCGTTTCCTTTGGAACAGCCGGGAGTTGCGAAATGCACCGGCGGGCCAACGCGCGGTCATCTTGCCACCGCTTCACCCGCCGGCCCATTTCGCAACTCCTGCTTTCCCAAATGGAAACGTGGCCGCTGCCACCCTCCAGGGGGTTCGGGGGATGGGAGGATGCCATCCCCCGACTCTTCGCCCGGGTTCAGGCGAGGCCGGCGGCGAATTGTTTTTCGACTTCGGAGGCGGTGATCACGCCATAGTTCGCGGCGCCGAGCCAGCCGGACATGATAATGCCGACCGACCCGGTGTGGAACAGGCCGGGTATCTGTTTCGAGAGCTCCGTCGAGAACTTGAGCCCTTCGAACTTGGTGCCGAACGTGGCGCCGGCGCTGTGCAGCGTGTAGCGTTCGAACGTCCGCGGCGTCGCGGCCTCAGTCCAGTCCGCGATGCTGCGGATGTTCGGGACATAGGAACCTTCCAGCGCTTGGAGCGTTTCCTCCACCATGGCGGCCTTGGCCGCCTTGTACGCGGCCGGATCCAGCCCGGCCCAGTCCTGATAGCGTGCATTCATGGAGGCGACGATGCTGTACCGATCCGTGCCCGGCCGGATCTCGGGATAATAAACCGAGTACGTGCGGCTCGTGATCTGCCGCGACAGCAGCGCGTCCGTGTCGAACTCCGGATACGTCGAGGTAAAGATCAAATCGCCGATATGCGGCAGCTTTTCCCCGGGCTTGATGCCGATATAGACCTGGCACGAACTCGTGCTGAGCCGCACCTGCCGCAGACCGGCGATGAATTCCGGCCGGAAATGCTCCGCGCCGGTCCAATCCAGGATCGTGCGGACCAGGCTGCCGTTGGAGACCGCGGCGCGGCAACCGATCTCGCGGCCGTTGACCACCACGGCCCGGACCTTGCCGCCCTCGACCACAATCTTTTCGGCCAGCGCGCTGAGTTCGACGTCGACCCCGGCATGGCGGAGTTCGCGCCGCATCATGTCCAGCATCAGGTCCGTTCCGCCGAGAAAGGTGTAGACCCCCTCGCTCATGAAATTGCCGAAAACGATGCCGTAGCTGATGGCCGGTTCGTCCAGGGTCGAGCCGTTGGCATAGGTGATGGGTTCCATGAGAAAGCGCCAGACATCGGTGCGTCCCGGGAAGAAACGGTTGAAAAACTCCCGCGTCGTCTCCTGCTGGTCGTCATAATAATTCATCGCGGTAATGGCGGCGAAGAACGCCTGAACCGTTGCCGCCGGGACTTTAAAATGCTCCACAAGCTTGGCGGTAAAATCCGGCGTGGTGAAGGTAGAACCGATCTTGTACTGCGGGTTTTCGAACCGGATCGACTGGACCTGGACCACGCGTTCGGCAAAATCCTTGCCCCAGTACTTGCGCAGGCTTTTCTTCATGCCCACCGGGAAGCCGTGCAGGGCCACGTCGAACACATGCCCCTTGCGCTTGAACCAGGTGGCCAGACCGCCGAGCTGCGAGTGCTGTTCCACGAGCAGGACCTTGCGCCCGACCGCGGCCAACCGGCGCGCGGCCGTCATGCCGCCGAGCCCGCTGCCGATCACAATGATGTCATACCGGTCTTGCATGTCAAAAGGTTCCGTGCGTGGTTCCGGGCGCCGCGACGGCGCGAACGCGAGTCGTCTAATGTAAAAGACCGGGACTTAAGATCAACCGGCCTGAGATGACCGGTGGGTAATGCATCACAGGAGGCGCCCCTTGGAAGATGGGCGGCCCGCCCACTTGGGAGAGGGGCATCTTGCCCCCGTTCCGACGACTGAGCATCCCGCCCCTCCCGTAAACCGGTGGTTCGGTGGGCGCCGCCGGAAAACCCGGATAGCAACCGCGAATAAACGTGAATGCATGCGAATAGCACCCCTCCTCCTTTATGTTCGTTGTGTTCTTTGTGGCAAAATAATTTTCACCCGCTGACGAACGCTAACTTGCGCTAACCAAGCTCCGATCCGTTAGCGAAACGTTAGCGGTCGTTAGCGGTTAAAATGCGGACTTGCCGAGCTGGGGCTCGGCGTTCCCAGGGGGTGGCGGAATTCGCGGGTGCAGAAAACCCCGCCCCAATCCCCCGCCCAAGCCGCCCGCGGATTCCGCCAGACGGTTGTAAATAATGGTGCACACACTAGGATTCGAATCGCCTTGGGAACTGGCGCTTTTAAGCTCAAAAGTCCCCCCCCTTGCCAACACCGTTGACGATGGCGCAAAAACGGGGCATGAACAAGGGGATGCCGAAGCGGCCGGGGAGGAACCGCCGCTAAGCCTGCCGCCGGAACTTCGGGAGATCGCGGCCGCTTGGGAAAGCCTGCCGCCCGGACTGCGGCAAGCCGTCCTGTCCATCATTCGCTCCGGAAGGGGGGCCGAATGATGGCTATCTACCGGAAACAGGATGATTGGGATTCAGAGGAAGGACGTATCCGGGCCACGGATCGCCGGCGGATCGAAGATGCCCCGGAATACCGCCGCAGGGATTTAAGCGGCACCGGGGGCGGGGCCGCAAGTCCGGCCGGGGGACACTTAAGGGTT
>CAITSE010000170.1 GCA_903894975.1 uncultured Lentisphaerota bacterium | reverse complement strand
CTGAAAGAAAAAAAGAGATTTCAGCCTCTCTTTCCAATGTCCTGCCCACACTCGCGGTTTGCGTTTGGGCAGATACGTTTAATCCGCCTTGTTCACGACGAACATCATCCTTCCGAGAGTTATGCCGGATCCTTGTTTTCACATTGTCCTGGTCGCGCCGGAGATTCCCCAGAACACCGGAACCGTCGGCCGGCTCTGCGTCTGCACCGGGGCGCGCCTGCACCTGGTCAAGCCCCTGGGGTTCCTTCTGGACGAAGCGCACATCCGCCGCGCCGGTTTGGATTACTGGCAGTACCTAGACCTGAAAGTCCACGACACTTGGGAAGCACTCTTGGACGAAGCCGGCCCGGATGCGCGCCTGTGGTTTGCCAGCACCAAAGGCGGTTCCTCTGTCTATCAGACCCGGTTCACTCCGGGCAACTGGCTGGTGTTCGGCAATGAAGGCTCCGGCCTGCCGCCGCCCTTCTATGAACGCTATCGCAACCGGCTCTGCGTCATTCCCATGCCCGGCGAACACGCCCGCAGCCACAATCTCGCCAACGCCGTTTCCATTGTCCTCTACGAAGGCCTGCGCCAGACCGGAATTGTTTGATCTGACGGATCGGACAGATCCGACCGATCTGACCGATCAGTCCAATCCGTCAGATCCGTCAGACAACCAGCCCCACCCAGGCTCTCTTCCTCATGGAACTTAATCTCACTCAGAACTTGATCCTCCAGCTCACGGCCTTCATCCAGGGCGTGGCCAAAGCGGGTATTCCCGGCATGGGTGTGCTAGCGGTGCCTCTGGCCGCCATGGTACTGCCGGCCAAGCTCTCGACCGGCGTGCTGCTGCCGCTGCTGATCCTGGGCGACACCATCGGCGTCGGCTACTGGCGGCGTAGCGCCGACTGGCGCAGCCTGTTCCGGGCCCTGCCCTGGGCACTGGCCGGAATCGTGGCCGGCTATTTTCTCATGAAATACATCACCAACGAGCAACTGCGCCCGGTCATCGGCCTCATTGTCCTGGCCATGCTCGCCATGCACGTCATCCGCGACTATTTCCGCAAACCCCTTTCCGCCGCGGCCGCCGCCCAGGCCGGAAGCGCGGACGAAACCGAAGCCGCCCGCACCCACCGGGAAGGCTCGCCTCTGCGCCGCCGCTCCTTTGCCGCGTTCATGGGTTTCACGGGCGGCGTCACCACCATGATGGCCAACGCCGCCGGCCCGGTCATGGCCATCTACCTGCTCGCCTTGCGCCTGCCCAAGGCGGCGTTCATCGGCACCAGCGCCTGGTTCTTCCTCATGGTCAACTGGTTCAAGGTTCCTTTCAGCGTCAATCTCCACTTGATCCAGGCGGACTCACTGACCTTGAACCTGCGCATGATCCCGGCGCTGCTGGTGGGGATCGTCCTGGGTATCCTGGTCGTCAAGCGCCTGCCGGAGAAGACGTTCTCCATTCTGGTGCAAGTCCTGTCCGCCGTGGCCGCCCTCCGCCTGCTCTGGTCCTGAGCGGATGGCGCAGGGAGCCGGGGGTGACGCCGAGCCAGCGGCGGAAGATGCGGTTGAGCGTGATCTCGTCGTTCAGGCCGGCGCGGACGGCAATCTCCTTGAGTGGCATGGCCGTGGTCAGGATCAGGTCGCGGGCGTGGGCGGCCCGGAGGAGACGGATTTCCTCCATCGGCGTGCGCCCGGCCAGCCGTTTCCAGGTGCGAATCAGGTGGTACTTGCTTATCCCAGCCCGGCGCGCCAGCCCGTCCAGTGTAAGGGTGCCCGTGAGATGTTTCCGGATATAAACGCGAAGCTCCCCGACCAGCGCTGGTTCCGGCGGCGTTGAACCGAGACGGACATACTCGGCCAGCAGTGCCCGCGCAAAAGCCTCCGCCGAAGGATTGGCGGCCGTGCCCAGACGGCGTTGCTCGACGTGCATCCAACCGGCAAGCTGCCGGATGCGTCCCTCGGCGTCATGAATCTTCCGCGGCCAGGCGCCCAAATCCACGCCGGTGACGTGGATAAAAAAAGTTTCCAAGCCGTCCGTAGCGTCACAGCCCTCCTCGTGCGCGCAGCCCCTGGGAAAAAGCACGACGTCCCCGGCCGTCGCATCAAACGGCGCCGCGCTGGTCACCCGCACCCATTGCCGCCCGCGCATGACCACGACCAGTTCATGGTACGGATGCGTCTGCGCTGGCAGATGCCAGGCGCCGCCCGGCCGGTTGACGCCGATGTGGTTGGAGGTAATGGCGGAAATGGGCATGATAGCAATTTTTGTTAAGAAATGGCAATAGATGGAGATTTAACTTCCTTTTAATCATGGCTACAGTTGTAACTATAGTAGTGTTTTCCCGTTCCTTCCGGTTTTTCCGTTTCCTTCCGTTTCCACCAGGGAGAACTCGCATGGCAGACCTGAAAAAGCTCCGAATCGGTTTCGTGGGCGTCGGCGGCATGGGGCAGTGCGCGCACCTGAAAAACTACGCGGCGCTCGGCGACCTTTGCGAAGTCGTGGCCCTTGCGGAACTGCGTCCGGAACAGGCGAAAAAGGTCGCGCAGCGCTATGCCGTGCCCGTCGTGTATGCTTCCCACGAAGAGATGCTGAAGCAGGAGAACCTCGACGCCATCATCGCATCGCAACCATTCACCCGCCACGGCACGCTGGTGCCGGAGTTGTTGCGGGCCGGCGTTCCCGTCTTCACCGAAAAACCGATTGCCGGCTCCGTGGAGATGGGCGAGAAGATCGTGGCCGCGGTGCAGAAAAGCGGCACCTTCCACATGATCGGCTACCACAAGCGCAGCGACCCGGCCGTCATGCAGGCCAAGACCGAGATCGACCGGCTCAAGCAGACCGGCGAACTGGGCAAAATGAAATATGTGCGCCTGCTGATGCCGGCCGGCGACTGGATCGCCGCCGGCTTCACCGACCTCATCAACAGCAACGAACCCTACCCCCAGCTCCAGTGGGATCCGCCGGCCGGCGACATGGACAAGCCGGCCTTTGACATCTACACCACCTTCGTCAATTACTACATCCACCAGGTCAACCTGATGCGGCATCTGCTGGGCGAAGCCTACGCGGTGACGTACGTGGATCCCTCCAACGTGCTGCTCGCGGGCCAAAGCGTCAGCGGCGTGGCGTGCGCCATCGAGATGAGCCCCTATTGCACCACGGTCGACTGGCAGGAATCGGCGCTGGTCTGCTTCGAGCGCGGCTGGGTCAGGATCGAGCTGCCGGCGCCGCTGGCGTCGAACCGGGCCGGACGCGTGACCTTTTTCCGCGATCCTGGCCAGGGCGCGCACCCGCAATTCCTGGAACCGCAGATGCCGTGGGTCCACGCCATGCGCCAGCAGGCGATCAATTTCATCCGCGCCGTCAAGGGCGAAATCAAGCCCCTCTGCGAAGCCGCCGAGGCGCTGGAAGACCTGCGGGTCGCCCGCCAATTCCTGAAATTGTACAAGGGCGTATGAGATAGAACCTCCGGAATATCACGTACGCTCCTACCCCCCGTGCCTCCGTGCCTCCGTGCCTCCGTGAGAAAACCGTTTTCCTCTCACGGTGGCACAGAGGCACAGAGAAAATCCTGCATTTTTATACCAAGGAGAAAATCATCATGCCCGTGAAATGGAAAAAGGTCTGGGTCTCCGACGAAACCTTCGAGTCCGCCGGCGTCTTCGACGTGGACGGGGACGGGGTTTTGGACATTGTCAGCGGCGGGTTCTGGTATCAGGGGCCGGACTTCCGCAACAAACACGAAATCGGCAGCGTCGCCAAGTACGGCGAGTATTACGACGATTTCTCGACCATCGCGCTGGACGTCAACGGCGACGGCCGTCCGGACTTCATCACCGGCGGCTGGTGGGGCAACACCCTGCGTTGGCGTGAAAACCCCGGCGCGGCCGGAAAACCGTGGCCGGAGCACGTCATCGCCACCGTCGGCAACATCGAGACCACGCGCGGTTGGGATCTGGACGGTGACGGCGTCATCGAGATCCTCCCGAACACCCCGCAGAATCCGGAAGTGGCGTATTACAAGCTGGTCATGAAGGACGGCAAGGGCACGGGGGAGTTCCGGAAAGTGCTGGTGCACACCTTCCCGAAAGACGGCCAGGGCCACGGCCTCGGCTGCGGCGACATCGCCGGCAACGGGCGCATGGACATCGTGCTCTGCAAAGGCTGGCTCGAAGCCCCGGCCGATCCCGAAAAAGGCGCCTGGCTGTGGCACGAAGATTTCCCAAACCCGCCCTGGTGCTGGGCGGCCAGCGTGCCCATGCTGGTGGCGGATGTCAACGGCGACGGCGTCAACGAAATCATCGTCGGCAACGGCCACGGCTACGGCCTCTGGTGGCTGGAACAGAAAAAGGTCAACGGCAAACGCGAGTGGGTCATCCACCCCATTGATCCGGGCAACGCGCAGTACCATGACCTGATGTGGGCGGACATCGACGGCGACGGCAAGCCGGAACTGGTCACCGGCAAGCGCCACCGCGCCCACTGCGGCAAGGAAGCCGGCGAGTGGGATGACCTCGGCATCTATTACTTCAAGTGGACCGACGAGGGCTTCGCCAAACAGGTCATCGACTACGGCGCCATCGGCCTCGGGGGCAAGGGCGTCGGCATCCATTTCGCCCTGGCCGACCTGCGCGGCACCGGCCGCCTCGACCTGGTCGCCCCTGGCAAAGAAGGCCTGTACATCTATTTCAACGACGGCAACGCTTGAGAAAACGGGAAGCGCGCGTTCTCCAATCTCCCGGAGAACGCCATGCCAAACTCAATACCGGTAGTGGTCGGGTTTGTAGGGGCCTTCGACCTTGACGCCGAGGTAATCAGCCTGTTCTTTGGAGAGCTTGGTTAGCTTGACGCCAATCTTCTCCAGGTGCAGGCGCGCGACTTCCTCGTCCAGCAGTTTGGACAGCGTGTAGACGCCGACCTTGTAGGACTTGCGGTTCTTCCACAGGTCCATCTGCGCCAGCGTCTGGTTCGAGAAGCTGTTGCTCATAACAAAGCTCGGGTGGCCGGTGGCGCAGCCGAGATTGACCAGGCGCCCTTCGGCCAGCATGTAGATCTGGTTGCCGCTGGGCAGGGTGTAGCGGTCGACCTGGGGCTTGATGTTGTCTTTCTTCACGCCCTTGGCCTTGTTCAGCTTCGAGACCTGAATCTCGTTGTCGAAGTGCCCGATGTTGCAGACGATGGCCTGGTCCTTCATCTTGAGCATGTGCTCGACGGTGATGATGTCCTTGTTGCCGGTCGTTGTGACATAGATGTCGGCCAGGCCGAGCGTCTCTTCGAGCGTGACCACCTGGAACCCGGCCATGGCGGCCTGGAGCGCGCAGATCGGGTCGATCTCGGTGACCTGGACGATGGCGCCGAGGCCGCGCAGCGACTGGGCGCTGCCCTTGCCGACGTCGCCGTAGCCGCAGACCACCGCCGTCTTGCCGGCGATCATGACGTCCGTGGCGCGCTTGATGCCGTCCACCAGGGATTCGCGGCAGCCATAGAGGTTGTCGAACTTCGACTTAGTCACGGAGTCATTGACGTTGATGGCCGGGACGAGCAATGTGCCCTTTTCCATCATCTGATAGAGGCGGTGCACGCCGGTGGTGGTCTCCTCGGAGACGCCCTTCCATTCCTTGACCACGTTGTGCCAGTGCTTGGGGTCTTCCTTGTAGACGCGCTTGAGCAGGTTCTTGATAATCTGTTCTTCCTCGGACTCGGACTTGGTGGTGACCCACTTCGAGCCGTTTTCCAGTTCGTAGCCTTTGTGGATGAGCAGCGTGGCGTCGCCGCCGTCATCGACAATGAGTTCCGGACCTTTGCCGCCGGGGAAATTCAGCGCCTGGAGGGTGCACTCCCAGTATTCGACCAGCGTCTCGCCTTTCCAGGCGAACACCGGAATGCCGACGGCGGCGATGGCGGCGGCGGCATGGTCTTGGGTGGAAAAAATGTTACAGGAGCACCAGCGCACGTCGGCGCCGAGTTTCTTGAGCGTCTCGATGAGCACGGCGGTCTCGATGGTCATGTGCAGACTGCCCATGATCCGGACGCCCTTGAGCGGCTGCTTCGGCGCGTACTTGGCGCGAATCGACATGAGCCCGGGCATTTCATGCTCGGACACCGTGATGACCTTACGGCCCAGATCCGCCAGTTTCGGGTCGGCCAGCCAAGAATTCTTCGTCTTCACAATCGCCATGGTCACGGTTCCTTTATTTTTTAATGCACTCTAACCTGGATTATTCATGAAAGGCTGGCCCGCTCATTCACCTTCGCAGCTCAGTTGGATGGTCAGAGCCGCGACAGTCATGGATCGGGTGGATTGGGAGACCCGCTTGGTTACCCGCGCGGCTCTGACGAAGGGGACGCCCGCTTAAACATAAAGCAGATCCTTTTCGGGCCGCAGCCCCCCGGACAGGGAAAGAATGGTTTCGCGCGTCGGCATGTTTTACATCTTGGGACTTGGAACAATTTCGCTCAAAATATAACCCGGCAACAGCATAACGCCCGCCAATAATTTTGGGGACATCGAGTTACTCAGGCGCCGCGCCTCCACGTGAGATTTTCCGGAACGCGTTTTTGCAAGCGCCTATTGTATTGCGTTTATCATCGCCGCTGCCGGTCCCAGGCCACGACTTCGGCGTACTTCAAACCGTCGCCGCCGAACAAATCCAGGGAACTGCCGGCCGTAGCGTCCACCCGGCCGCCACCCAGGGTCTCGACCAAATCCAGGTCGGCCAGGCTGCGGATGCCGCCGGCGTAGGTCACCGGTAGCGGCGAGTCCGCTCCCAGCAACCGCACCAGGTCCGCGTCGATCCCCTGACGCATCCCTTCCACGTCCACGGCATGCACCAGAAATTCGGCGGCGTATTGCGCCAGCCGTTCCAAGGTTGTCCGTTCCACCTTCAGGCCGGTCAACGTCTGCCAGCGCTGGGTAGCGACCACATATCCCTCGGGAGTACGGCGGCAACTCAGGTCCACGACCAGCCGGTCACGCCCCGCCGCCGCCGCCATCTCCGCCAGCCGGCTCTCCCGGAATTCGCTGCCCTCGAAGAGATAAGAGGTGACGATCACCTTGTCCGCGCCCAGGTCCAGCCAGCGCCGGGCATTGCCGGGGATGATGCCGCCCCCGAGCTGGAGCCCGCCGGGCCAGCACTGCAGCGCCGCCGCCGCCGCGGCGTCATTACCAGGGCCGAGCCGGATCACATGTCCGCCGGCCAGGCCGTCGCGCCGGTACAGCTCCGCAAACCACGCCGGCGCCTGGGCCGCCACAAAATTCGTTACCGGCGGCCGGGCCGGATCGTCGCTCAGGGTTGAACCGACAATCTGCTTGACTTTGCCGTCATGGAGATCAATGCAGGGACGAAAACGCATGGAACGGAATTCCTTCTTTTCATAGTATAGCGGCGGGGACGCCGCATGTAGCAACTTCAATCCCTCCGGTCGAATACCACTCCAATTCCGGCATACTACGTTATACGAATCCACTGAACCCGTATCGTCCTTCTTCAGATAAAACCGCCGAATGCCTGAATCGCCTTTCCCAATTCGCCCCGCCGAAAACCATGCGGCCACCGCATTCCCGTTCCCCGTCGACTTAAACTTGACCAGCCCCCAGAATCCGCGGGTCAAGCTGGCCGTGGCGCTGCAGGACCGGCGCGACCGCGAGCGGGAGCAGCTCTTTCTTATCGAGGGCTACCGCGCCCTGACCCGCGCTCTGGATCGCAACTGGCCGATCCACGAACTGTTCGTCTGCCCCGAACTGTTCCAGGGCGAGAACGAGCCAGCCCTGATCGCCGCCTGCCATGAACGCGGCGCCAAGGTCTACACCACCCCGGCCCACGTCTTTGCCAAGTTCGCCTACCGCGAACGCCCGGAAGGTCTGGTGGGCGTGGCGCCACAGCGGCATCTGCGCCCGGACGACCTGAAGCTGCCCCCGAATCCACTGCTGCTGGTGGCCGTGGCCATCGAAAAGCCCGGAAACCTGGGCACGATCCTGCGTTCGGCCGACGCCGCCGGAGTGCATGGCGTCCTGCTCTGCGACCGCTGCACCGACCTCTACAACCCCAATGTCGTCCGCGCCAGCACCGGCACGATCTTCTCCCTGCCCGTCGCCGAGGCCACTTCGGCCGAGGCCCTGGCCTGGCTCCACGCCCGCGGCATCCGCACCCTGGCCGCCACGCCGCACACCGACCACCTTCACACCGAGGTGGACATGACCAGCCCTCTGGCCGTGATCGTCGGCTGCGAAATGATCGGCCTCAGCGACGACTGGCTCAAGGGCGCCGACCTCGCCGTCCGCATCCCCATGCTCGGCCAGGCCGACTCCCTCAATGTCGCCACCGCCACCACCATCCTGCTCTATGAAGCCGTCCGACAGCGCGGCGTGAAACACGGTTCCGGGTTGTGAGTTACGGGTTGCGGGTTAGAAACCTAAAAAGTCCAATTTAGATCCCGATTTCGATTTCGGCACAACCCACAACCCACAACCCACAACTTTTTCGCCTTATGCCCTGCGCCACCATCCTCCTCACCTGCCTCGTCGTCTCTCTGGCCGTGTTCCTGTTCCATCGAACGATTTCCGCCCTCAATGTCCGCCATGCCACGCGGCACGGCGGCGAACTGCCGCCGGAACTGGCCTCGCGCTTCACCCCGGTCCAGCTCGCCCGCAGTCTGGACTATCTCCGGGCCCGCACGGCCTTCGGCCATGTCAACGCCGCCTCCGCGCTGGCCCTGGCCTGGTTCTGGCTTTTCAGCGGCATCCTGACCACACTGGCGGCGGCCGTTCTGCGCCTGACGCCGGGGCCGGTTCTCGCCGGACTGCTCCTGCTCGCCGCCGTCAGTCTCATCGATGATCTGGCCGACCTGCCATTCTCCTGGCATGAGACGTTCCGACTGGAAGCGCGCTTCGGCTTCAACCGCACCACCGCCGAAACGTTCTGGGCCGATTTCGGCAAGGGGCTCCTGCTCAAGGCCTTCCTCGGCATCCCCCTGGTCATGGGCGTGCTTAAGCTGGTGGAAGTACTGCCAAATCGTTGGTGGCTGGCTGCGGCGCTTTTCGTCATCGCCTTCCAGATCCTCATTCTCTGGCTGTTTCCGCGCTTCCTCGCCCCGATCTTCAATAAGTTCACGCCGCTGCCCGAAGGCGCCCTCCGCACACTTCTGGAAGACACCGCCCGCCGCGGCGGTTTCCCTGTGCAGGGGATCTTCGTCATGGACGGCTCCAAGCGTTCCAGCCATGCCAACGCTTACTTCGCCGGCTTCGGCCGCCACCGCCGCCTGGTCCTCTACGACACCCTCATCAGCCGCCTCACGCCGGAACAGCTCGCCGCCGTAGTCGCCCATGAAATCGGCCACGGCCGCCACCGGCACATCCTGAAAATGCTCCTGCTCATGTCTGCGGTCGTCCTCGGCGCCGGCTGGGCGGCGTATCACATCCTAAACTGGCCGCTCTTCGCCGAGGCGTTCGGCATCAACCCAGGCCTGCCGGCCCAGGGACTGCTTCTAATCGGCCTGGCCGCCCCCCCCTTCCTGACCTGGCTGGCGCCGCTGCTGCACCACCTCCAGCGCCGGTTCGAGTTCGAAGCCGATGCCTTTGCAGTCCGCGCTTGCGGCTCCGCCGCGCCGTTGCGCGAGGCGCTGCTAGTCCTGCTCGAAACCAATCTCCAGCACCCCAACCCGCTGCCGCTGTACAGCCTCCTGCATGATTCCCACCCCGCCGCCGCCGACCGCCTCCGCGCCCTGGATCGTGTGCTTTAACCAAAGTTCACAAAAGGCGCCGGAAAATTTCCTTCCGGCTTTTCAATCCGGCGGGATACCAGCCTGTAGCCGGAGAAAACCTTTTCTCTGCGTCTTGGCGTCTTCTGTTCAACCCGCCCCCTGTTCCTGCGGGATTTCGACCAAATATTTCCAGTACCGCCGGGGCATGCAGCGGCGTTGCTGTTCGGGATTGTGGCGCTCGGGAATGGCGACGGCGCCGAAAAAGCTCTTCCACAATTCCTGAATCTGCGCCTCGCGGACGCTCCAGACGCCGCCGCCCTCGCTGACCTCCATAGATGACGCTGCCGGACTTGGCGCTTCGTCATACCGCGTTTCCGCCCGGCGCCCCGCCGGCAGGGCCGAACGCGACGGCGCGGCAGCGGCCGGCGCCGGGGTTCCGGCCGCGGCCCAGGCCGGGCCGGAGGCGATCTCGCAGCTTTCCAACCGACGCCCGTCCCAGAACACGCCCAGACCGCGGCGCAGGTCATGGATGACCCAGCGTTCCCCGGCCAGGCGCTGGCGAAAATGCCAGCCCAGGACCAGCGCTACATTGGCATCCGGCGAGACCGGGGCGTACAAGGAGCCGTCGGCCAGTTCGCGGAACCGCAGCAAGCCCATGAGCCGGTGCGCCTCCAGACCGACCTTCCGCGCCGCCTGAATGACCGTCCGCACTGCCGGGTGCGTGCGGAATCCGTTCACGCCGGGGCCATGTTTGAACCCGAGCGCCAGGTATTCATGCAGCGGCGTGAACAGCTCCGGCTGTTCCGCCCACCAAAGTTGCAGGACGCAGCCCGCCGCGCCGTCGGAGATTTCGTTCCGGACCCGATCCATGAACACACCGGCCCGTTCGGAATCGGCGATCACGCGCAGCGGCAGGCTGAACAGGTCGCCCTGCCCCGCCGCGCCGGGCGCGCCCGCCGGCACAAACCGTGCCGAAAGCGCCCCGGCCGCCACCGCCAGCGCCAGCGCCGTCAGCAACCCCTCAAACCCGCCGTCGAAGATGTAAATGGGATCGTTCACCCGTTTCCATTCCTCACCGTGACTCCGTGTCTCTGTGAGAGAAAATCTCTTTATATCTCACGGTGACACAGTGGCACGGAGGGTTTCTTGAAATCCATTCCTCTCCGTGACTCCGTGACTCCGTGACTCCGTGAGAGAAAATCTCTTATATCTCACGGAGACACAGCGGCACGGAGGGTTTCTTCTAAAGCTGGCCGTTGATCGTTCTCGTGATTCCGTCTTTCATCAAAGCCTCGCCGAAGTTTAAGAGGTACCCAAGTTTCATTCCGGTGAGCCGCAGATACGTCAGCACCTGTTTCTTGTGAGCATTGCTTACCACCTCCACCGATTTCAACTCAACAATCACCTTGCCTTCGACAATCAAATCCGCCCGAAACCCCTCCGTGAACAACTCCCCCTCATACTCAATCGGAATGCTTACTTGACGCGCCACCGACAACCCTCGATTTTCCAGTTTACGGGCCAGCGTCACCTCATAAACCGTTTCCAGAAGGCCGGGGCCAAGTCCTCTGTGCAATTCAATAGCACATTCAACAATCACCCCTCCAATTTCGTTTTCATCTCTCATCCCCGTGCCTCCGTGCCTCCGTGAGAAAAATCATATTCTGGAAAAAGCAGCGGTTGCCAGGGGCGGCCGGCGGTACCGTCCGCGACACCGCCGGCCACGGGCGGCAGCAGGGCGGCGGGATCGGCGGCGGTGAGCAGCGCGCGGACCCGTTCCGGCGCGCCGCTCTTCTGGACGTCGATCACCTCCGGCATGCCGGGACAGGTGATGAAAAAACGCGCGCGCTTCAGGACCACGCCGATCTTCGGCAGATGGTCGAAACGCACCGGCCCGAACCGGCGGGAACTGACGATCCGCCGCGCGGACTGCGGCCCGACGCCCGGCACACGCAGGAGCGTCTCCGGCGACGCCCGGTTCAGATCCACCGGGAAGAAATGCGGATGCCGCAGGGCCCAGGCGGCCTTGGGATCGAGCTGTTCATCCAGTTCCGGATGGGCCTCGTCCAAGATTTCCGCGGCGTCGAAACCGTAGAAGCGCATGAGCCAGTCGGCCTGGTACAGCCGGTGTTCGCGGCGGAGCGGCGGCATGGGCAGGGCAGGCAGGCGCGAGTCGTCGCCGACCGGGATGTATGCGGAAAAATAGACACGTTTGAGCTGAAAATGCCGGTACAGCGAGTCCGACAATTTCAGGATCTGCAGATCGTTCTCGGGCGAGGCGCCGACGATCATCTGCGTGCTCTGGCCGGCCGGCGAAAAGCGCGGGGCCTTCCGGTTCACCTTCCGTTCGGCGCGGCTCTCCGTGATGGCCCGGTCGATCTGCCCCATGGGATTGAAGATCATGGCTTTGCTCTTGTCCGGCGCGAACTTTTGCAGGGCCTCGCCGGAGGGCAGTTCGATGTTGACGCTGAGGCGGTCGGCATAAAGCCCGGCGCGCCGGATCAGGTCGGGGCTGGCGCCGGGAATGGCCTTGAGGTGGATGTAGCCGCCGAACCGGTGTTCCAGGCGCAGTTTCTCCGCGACCTTGACCATCCGTTCCATGGTCGCGTCCGGGCCGCCGCTCACGCCGGAACTGAGGAAGAGTCCCTCGATATAATTGCGCCGGTAGAAATCCACCGTCAGGTCCACCACCTCCTGCACGGTGAAGGAGGCGCGGGGGACGTCGTTGGAGCGGCGGTTCAGGCAGTAGGCGCAGTCGTACTCGCAGACGTTGGAGAGCAGGATCTTGAGCAGCGAGATGCAGCGGCCGTCATCGGCCCAGCTGTGGCAGATGCCGGCGGCGGAGGTGTTGCCGAAACCGCCGACCGGCGTTTCGCTGCAGTTCCCGCTGGAGGCGCAGGAGGCGTCATAACGCGCCGCAGCGCCAAGAATCTCGATTTTCCGCACCAGGTCCATGACAGGTTCCGCCGGAGTCCATTCGCGTTTGGGAGGGATGTAGTTAGTAGATAGTAGTTAGTAGATAGCAGATGGAATTCAGTGTCTCAGATTTCGTGGGCTCCAACCTCTTGGCTACTTTCTACTAGCTACTGGTACTGGGTTCTGCCCCTGAATTCCAGGTTCGTGGCTTTTGCGTCATGCTTACTCACATTAATCCGCCTAACGTATATCAGCATTATAGCCGGATTCCGGCCGCCGGCAAGTGCCCGGGGGACACGGACTCACGGACGAGCACAGACTGACACGGACTTTCACGGACAACGGCGGCAAGCGCGGCTTCCTGGTCGAGATCGCCCCGCAGGTGCTCAAAGAACTGCTGCCCGTGACCGAAATCACGGTCTCCCTGCCGCGGTCCTGAAAAAGGGCCTGTGGTCTGTAGCCCGTGGGCCAGTGGGGGAGCAGCCGGAGCCCGCCCAGTCCGTGCCAGTCCATGAAAGTCCGTGCGAGTCCGTGCTCCGGCCCGCATGCGCGCCAACGAAAGAACCATACTCTTTGGGAAAACAACTAATTGCGAACGTCGAACGTCGAATTGGAATTCATGCGATAACCGAAGATCCAACCGACCGGGGTTTCCTTCGATGTTCAACGTTCGATGTTGAATGTTCGACGTTCGATTTATTTGACGCGATACCCACCCGGGCGTCCGGTCACTGCAGGATCGAGTAGCTCAGGATATTGACGCCGAGATTGAGGGCGTCAGCCGGGGCAATGCCGCGGCAGTACGGGCATTCCGCCAGTTCCCAGCCGCAGGCCAGGCCGTCGGGGGAATAAATCACGGCCAGATGCCCGTTGAGCGTCACGCCCTGGAGGCGCGGCGCGATCTTGTCGGTCGAGCCCAGGCGCTTGGCCAGAGCCGGGCGCGGCTGCACCGCGGTGACGCGGGCCGGGTACTGGAAGAGTTGGTGCCCCGCCGGGATCGGCGTCAGTTCGGAGGCAGGCATCAGGATGGCCAATTCCCGGCGGAAGGCGCGGTTGAACTCTTCGCGGCCGCAGCAGGCTTCGGCCAGCAGGATGCCGCCGCGCTGGAGATACTGGCGCAGGGCGGCGCGTTCGGCCTCGGTGAACTCAAACTCCTCGTGTCCGGTGAGGTAGAGGAATGGCATCTCGGTGAGACGCGAAGAAGTTGCCGGAACATTCTCCACGGCAAAACGCACCGGGGTCTTGGTACGGTCGTGGAAGACATTCATCATCATGGAAAGACCCGCCTCCCGGGTGCGCCAGTGTCCGTTGTACATGAGCTGACCGATGGCGAACTTGCCGGACTTCTCGGGCGAGGCGTCGGCGAACTGCAGGGCGCGACTGAGCGGCATGGCGGTGTTGTGCTCGGCGGTGATGTAGGCCATGAGATTGGCGCCGAGGCGGCGGGAGGTGTCGATGGTGTAGCCGAGACAGTGATGCTCGTTGGAGTCGCCGAGATTGTCCCAGCCGCAGCTCACATCCCAGCGGAAGAGAAACACGGCGGTGCGGCAGCCGACATCGATGCCGATGATGCCGGGATCGCCATCCACGGCGCCGGCCTTCCGGGCCCAGTCGCGGTATTGATAGCTCTTCAGGTCGGTGAAGGCGCCGAACAGCGGGTGCCCGGGCGGCAGCCGGTAGGGCGGGCGCTCGGGAATCAGCGTCTGCATTTCGCGCAGGGCGGACTCGACGAAGGCGCGCCGGCCGCAGCAGGCGTCGAACACCAGGGTGCCGCCGCCCAGGAGGTAGCGCCGGAGCTGGTCGCGCACGGCGGGCGGAAACTCAAAGGCCTCGTGCCCGGTGCGGTAGAGGATCGGAATCTCTTTCGGGTCCTGCGGGATCTGGTCCTGCGGCAGATTGATCGAGCTGAAATTGACCTTCAGGTTTTCCGACATCCAGCGCAGCAGGTTTTCGGCGTCGGCCGGATTCGTGGCCCAATCGGAGGCGCGTTCCGTGGTGATCTTGGCGATCAGCACCGGCGGCCGCGGCGGGTTCTTCTTTTCCGTGCGCCGCAGCGGCACGGCCGGCAGCGGCAGCGGCGGCAGTCCCTCGCCGCCGGAGAACTGGGCGGGACGCGACGGCGGCGGCTTGGGCGCGCAGGAAAAATCCTTCTCCCGCGCCGCAGCGGCGCTGTCCAGTCCCAGACCGCGCAGGAGGCTTGGGTCCCCCTGTGCCCAAAGGGCGGGCGTGGCCAAGGTCAAGGCAAAGGCCAGGCAGCGGCGGGAAAACCCGTGCGCGTTCATGCGATGATTCATGAAACCTCTCCCACGGGACCGCGCTTTGGCCGCGCCCCGTTGTGCAGAATATACACTGGTAGACACCGGCAACGCCGGAAAGGTTTCACGCCGCCGCCCCGGCCCCGGCAAGGCCAGACCGGGAAATGCCGGGCCGAGTTTGCCACAAAGAACACATAGAACACAAAGGAAGGGGGCGGAAGTTGAAAAGGTCTGTGGCTTGTGGTGTGGGCCTGTGGCCCTGTGGTAAAGCGTGGAAGGGAACAGGGGAAATCAGCCTTTCGGCTTCCTCTTCCCCACAAGCCACAGACCTACAGACCACAGGCCTCGCCTCTTGGATAGTCCTCTCGGAAGCCCCGGCGGGGCGGTAGTAAGTAGCCGGGGGCGTAAGCCGCCGGTCATGAAGTAGATAAAGAGTTTCAGCCCCGAAGGGCATGCGCGTCAACTTAAGGAAAAAATCGAACGTCGAACATTCAACATTGAACGTTGAACGTCGAAGGAAAACCCGGTCGGTTTGAGCTTAGATTTATCGCATGACTTCCAATTCGACGTTGGACGTTCAATGTTCG
>CAITSE010000169.1 GCA_903894975.1 uncultured Lentisphaerota bacterium | reverse complement strand
GGAGCGAAACGACAAGGGACGGAGCGATTGGCCGCTGCGCAACGGCTTTGGCGGGATTACGCGGGTGGTGACGCTGATGGGAAAGCGGTGTCAAGCCACCGCACTCCAGAGATGCTGCGCATCGGTACGGAAAAAGAATCGGCGGCTTGCTACGGTCAGGCGACATACCGCCGCTCGACGCGGGAGCCGAACGAACAGATGATCTCGTAGGGATGGGTGTTCTTGAGCTGCGCCCAACTGTCCACCGTAATGGCCTTGACCCCGGCGCCGCCCAGACAGATGACCTCGTCGCCGACCTGCGCCCCCGGCACCGGCTCCAGGGACACCGACGTGTAGTCCATGGAAATACGCCCGAGCACCGGACACAGCTCGTTCCCCACCAGCAGGCAACCGCGATTGGACAGGGCCAGCGGCAGGCCGTCGGCATACCCGGCGGCGACCACGCCGACGCGGGTGTCCCGGCGCAGGGTGTGGGTGAGCCCGTAACCCATGGCCGTGCCTGCCGGCAGATCGCGCACCGCAATCAGCCGGGACTTGAGTTCCAGCACCGATTCCAATCGCAGGGCACGCAGCCCTTCGACGTCAAAGGATCCGTGCAAATTGATGCCGGTGCGGACATAGTTGAACGGCGGCTGCGCGGCCGCGGGAAAATTATTGATGCCGTCGCTGTTGGCGATGTGGATCTTCTCAAACCGGATCCCCTCGGCCGCCAGCGCCGCGACGATTCCCTTGAACAGGGCCACCTGTCCCAGCGTATAGTCCTCGCCGGCGCGGTAGGCCACGGGGAAATGCGAGTAGATTCCCTTCAGATCCAGGTTCGGCAGACGGGCGATGGTACGGATGACGGGCACGGCGTCGCGCGCCAGAAGGCCGAGCCGCCCCATGCCGGTGTCGAGCTTGATATGGCATTCCACGCGGCGCCCCTGCAGCACGGCCTCGGCGCTGATAGCCTGCGCAATTTCAACGCTGATAATCGGATGGATAATGCCTGCCGCCACGGTCGCCGGCAGTTCCTCCGGCAGCATGCCGCCCAGAATCTGGACCGGCCGGCCGAGATGCAGAAGCTGCAATGCTTCGCGCGGTTCGGCCACGGCGAATCCGGCCATGCCGCCCTCGGCCGCCAGCGCCTCGGCGATGGGCAGCACACCCAGGCCGTAGGCATTCGCCTTCAGCACCGCGATGACCTGGCACGGCGCCACCGCTGCGCGGATGCGGCGCAGATTGGCCCGCAGTCGCCCCAGACTGATCTCCAGCCAAACCCGGCCGCGCGGCGCGGCCGGAGTGTTTTCGGAAGGACGGGAAGACGGCGATGAGATGGTCATGGTAAGGGCGGTTGCAGATTGCAGGTTGCGGGTTCCCGAGTTTCCAGTTTCCAGTTTCAACTCAACGTTGAACGTTCGATGTTGAATGTTCGACGTTCGTTTTTATCCGGTCACAGGCTGCCCTTGGTCGAGGGAACCCCGGCGACGCGGGGATCGGCCGCCACCGCCTGGGCCAGCGCGCGGCCGAACGCCTTGAACAGAGCCTCGAGGCAATGGTGAATCTCCTCGCCCGCTTCCAAATCCAGATGCAACGTGATCCCGGCGGTGTTGACCAGCGCCTGGAAAAATTCACGGAACAACCGCCCGTCTACACCGCCGGCCTGCCCGGGCGGCAGTTTCACGCGCCACGCCAGGAACGGCCGGCCGGACAGGTCGAGCACAACCCGGGCCAACGCTTCATCCATGGGCACACACGCGCCGCCGAACCGGGTGATGCCGGCCTTATTCCCCAGCGCTTCTTTCAACGCCTGCCCCAGCACCAGCCCCAGGTCTTCCAGGGTGTGGTGCGCATCAATCTCAAGATCCCCGCGGGCCTTCACATCCAGCGTGAAGTGCCCGTGCTTGGCAAACGCCGTGAGCATGTGATCCATGAACGGCACGCCCGTGCGGACGCCGCCACGGCCGGCGCCGTCCAGCCCTAACGTCAGGGCAATGTCCGTTTCCTTCGTGGTGCGGCACACCTTGGCGCGGCGGAGGGTCTTGGGACTGGACATAGTCGGGACTCCTGAGCCACGGCCGGGAATGCCCCGCTCCGGGCTTGCTCTCCGGGAATATACCGCCGGGAATGACTCCGTTGCGGGCGGGGTTTTCTCGCCCGGCTTTCCGCCGGCGGGTTCGGCCAGGCCGGCGGGGCGCGGGAACCGGGACGGAGGAAGCGCAAACATCTGTTTGCCGCGCGGCGGGCCGTAAATTTGACAACTCCCGAACCCAGACTATGTTACCACCTGCAAGTTGGTCGCTGATGGACGGCGTTTTGGCAGGATGTGCGGGGCCGGTCCGGCTCGTGGCGCCCGCCGGCCGGCAGCAGCAGGAGACGCGCGGATGTTCACCTCCCAGGAGCTTCTCTTTACTCTCCCGGAACCCCGGCAGATCACCCTGACCGGCGGCATGACCGAGCTCTCGGAAGATGTGCGCCTGGTCACCTCCAACGTCCTCCCGCTCTACCGCAAAACCATGCGCACCGTGCTCGCCTCGGCCGGCATCCGGGTGGTGGCGAACAAGAAAAAATTCATCATCGACATCCGCGTCGAGAAACCTGAAGCCCTGGATCTGTCGGAGGTTCCCGAAGCGGCGCGCGAGGAATATTACGAGATCGACCTGCAAGACAACGCGGTGATCGTGCGCACCGCCTCCCAGCTCGGCGCCCTCTGGGGCACCCACACCCTGGCCGGCATCTACAAAGCCAAGGGCCGCGGCCTGGAAATCCCGAACCTGCGCCTGCTCGACTGGCCGGATCACCTCCATCGCGCCACCACCCTGGACAGCGTCTGGGGCATGGAACGACTCACCCCCGAGGAATGGACGGTCGTCTTTGAACGGCTCTCCTCCGTCAAGATCAACGCGGTCGGCCTGCCCCTGGACGGCGGCCGTTCCGCCGCGACCTCAGGCAGTTTTGCCGAAGGCCTGATCACCCCCTTCGCCGACCAGCCTGAAGCCAACCGCGAGGGGCGCCTCTCCTGGTACACCCCCAACCTCAAGAGCTGGAAGAACGAAAAACTTCTGCCCAAGTTTCACACCACCGATGTTCTGGCTGGCGACTATCTCAAGCAGATCCTGAACATGTCCCGCGAAAACGGCCAGACGCCGTTCCCGGTGCTGAGCGCCCTGGGCGGCGAAACCCCGATTCCCGCGCTCTTCCCCAAGACCGCGGCGTCCGGCGGCGGTCTGTTCTGCCTGTCCGCTCCGGAAACCCGCGCCACTCTGGACGCCTTTTGGGGCGGCCTGCTGACCCGATTTTTCGCCGAAGGCGCCGTGTATGCCATGCTGCATGTCGCGCTGCCCGGCGCCACCACTCTCTGCTCCTGCCCCAAGTGCAAGAAAAAGAAGCCGGAACAGACCGTGCAGGAACATCTGGTTTGGGCCGCCGGCATCCTGGCCGCCAAGGGCGTCAAGCACATCCTGGTCCGGGACGGGCTCCCCGCCGCCCTCTCCGCAACCGTCTTCTCCCCCGCGTTGGCCAAGGAACTGCAAAAAGCCAAGCTCGCCGGCAAGGTCATCCTGATCGCCCCGCCGCCGGCCGCCAAAGCTAAAAAAGGCGCAGCCGGCGACGGCCTGACCCACTGGTCCGCCCCCGCCATCGCCCCGGCCGTCTGGACCCGCGCCGAAGCCGCCGGAGACCTGATCGCCGCCGGCGTGCCCGCCGGCTTTGCCGACGGCCTGGCCGGAACCCTGCTCCCCACGGTCTGGGATACTCAAAGCTACGACCTCATTGCCAACTTCGCCAACCTCGCCTGGCGCTCTCAAACCCCGGTCCCGTCCTGGCGCTCCGCCGCCGACATCTTCGCCCTCTGCCTCGGCCATGACGCCCCCGCCTATCTCGAAGCCCGTGAACTGCTCGCCGCAGCCGTCCTCCACGAATCCCCGCTCACCCCGGCCTTCACCCGCAGCCCCTTCCTGGCCGCGCTCTTCCCTCGGATCCAGGACGGCGGCTTCGATATCGGCGCCGGCATCGACGCCCTCGCCGCCGCCAAAACCGTCAAGGCCGTCCGCGCCCACCTGGCCAAGCTCGAACCCGCCGCCGCCGCCGCCCAGGCCAAGCTTGCTGCCATTCTGGACCGCGAGCAGAAACCCGCCGAAATCGAAACCGTCCGCGGCATGCTCTGCGACGCCATCCGCGTGGGTGGCCTGGCCAAAGCCCTCGGCCAGCTCCTGAATCTGCGCGCGATGAAGCCCGATGCCAAAATGCTCAAGGCCGTGCAGGATCTCCACGCCAGCCTGCTGGAAACCATCACCCTCATCGAAACCCGGCGCAACAAGCTCACCGCCCCCCTGCGCCTGGCCGAATTCAGCCCGCTCCTGGGCCTGACTGAACAGATGATCAAGGAACTCCAGGAAGGCAAGAAGGGCGACGCCCCGGCCTGGACCTGGAATTTCCCCGTCATTCCCTGAATCGGGCCTGTGGTCTGTGGCTTGTAGGTCTGTGGGGAAAACGTAGTACAGACACTCCTGTCTGTAACCAAACGTACCACAGACACTCTTGTCTGTGATCCGCCCGCTCCCTGCGTCGCGGAACCCCTCCGTTACGGCGGGGAAGGGAATCCCCGCAGGGGATTTCGTGCCGCACCGCCTGCACGAACGCTCGTTCTGGCAGCCCCCGTCCTGGCTGTGGTGGCCGGGCTTCTCGGGGCGGGAGCCGGCTATCTGGGCATCAAGACAAAGAGGGATCTCGCGGCCTACGCCGGAATGATCCATGACAGGTTCCATCCGGTGTGGCGGGACTTGGCCTTCAGGCGCATCGGCAAAGGCGACCGCCTCGAGGATCTCGTAGCCAGGCACACGCCCTTGCGGCGCGACGACTTCGCCCCGTTTGTGCTCCTCCACTACCAAGAGCCGTTCGGTTCACTCACCGTTGTCGCCAGAGATGGCAGACTGGTGGAGGCCGTGGCCGGCAGTTGCACTTGGCAGCACGTCTTCTTTGAGACGCCTGAAATGAAGGAGGAACTGGCCAAAGCCCACTCGGCCTACTTGCGGCAGCGCCTCGTGGAGATCGACATGTACCGCATCCATCGCGCTGCCGCCAGCGGACAGTCCGTGTTCCTGGCTCGTGTTATCGGCTCGCTTCCGTTGTCGAGTGATATGTGGGCGCGGGAGGACGCGATGTTGAAACTCCCCAGTATCGAGGTAGAGGTGATAAAGGTGGTCTGTGGCGCAATCGCGAGGGGAACGAAACTGCAAATTCCCACAACCGAAATCGGGAGGAATGACTTGAGCGAACTCGAAACCGTGTTCTTGCATGTGGAGGATTCCCGCATCCTCTACCCCCATGCATCAGGAGGTGAGTTGTATACGACGGCCTCCCGCGGTGCTCTCGACCGTTACCTCACCTTGAGTCCCGAGCAGATTCATGCCGTGGAGGCCCGATGCCTGGCCCAGTCTCCTGATCTGGCAAAGTGTCTTCGGTTCACGCGGAACGAAGCACGCGGCCAACCCGTTTCTGCCAGCGACTCCTCACCCCGCGCGACGGGTCTCGGAATTCCAGAAGAATGATGCTCGCCGAAGGATGCGAGAACGGCATTGGGGGGGTCACCCGTACTTCTCCACTTGATGTTTTATTCTTCTCCGTCCGATCCAACCCGTGAAATCAGAATTCCCGGCAGTTGCCAAGAGCCGGTTGCCGGCGTACGTTATAGCGTACGAATAAGGATGTGTACCCATGACCACGCTAACCGCGACGGAAGCGCGAAAACAACTTTACAGCCTGCTGGACGACGTGGCCGACTCGCACGAACCCGTCCAAATCGCCGGCAAGCGGAACTCGGCGGTGCTCGTGTCGGAGGCGGATTGGCGCGCCATCCAGGAGACGCTTTTTCTCGACTCCATTCCGGGCATGAAGAAGTCCATCCTCACGGGGATGAAAACGCCGGTGGAGAAGTGCGAAAAAGGGCTTGATTGGTGAGCTGGCAACTGCTCTACACCAAGCAAGCCCAAAAGGACGCCAGAAAGTTGGCGTCTTCCGGTCTCAAGCCGCAGGCTGAACGACTCTTGGTCCTTCTGGCGAAGAATCCCTACCAGACGCCCCCGCCATTCGAGAAACTCGTGGGGGATCTTGCCGGCGCTTATTCCCGCAGGATCAACATCCAGCACCGGTTGGTGTATCACATTCTTGACCGGGTCAAGACGGTCAAAGTCCTTCGGATGTGGACACACTACGAATAGCGGGAAATCCGCTTACTGACGTGCGCGGTTCTGACGGAAAAAGACCGCGAAAAAACGGGAATTACGGAAGGCAGGCAGGAATGCCTGCCGCACGTTAGGTCACAGGCAGGATTGCCTGTTTCACGTTAGCCGCCGTTGATCAGGCGGATGGTGCGGGTGGTGGAATGTCCTTCCACAAAGGGCAGGAAGACGATGCGGGCGCCGGCGCCCTCGGCCGCGGCGCGCTCGTCCTGGGGGATGGTCTCGAGCGCATTGTCGCCGCCCTTGACGTAAATGTCCGGCGCGACCTGGCTGATGATCGGTGACGCCCGCAGCGTTGTGAAGATGACCACCGCGTCCACCGCCTCAAGCCCGGCCAGGACAAAGGCCCGGTCGTTCTCCGCGTGGACCGGACGGTCCTGGCCCTTGAGGGCGCGCACCGCGGCATCGGCGTTCACCGCCACCACCAGCGCATCGCCGAGCAGCCGGGCCCGGCTCAAATAACTGACATGCCCGCGGTGGAGAATGTCAAAGCAGCCGTTGGTCATGACCAGTTTCAGGCCGCGTTCGCGAAGGCTGCGACGCCAGGCCAAAACTTGTTCGGAATGAAGGATCTTGTCTTCGGGTTGGCGCATGGGATAAGGACGGGGCCCGGGGGTTCAGGGTTCAGGGGGGCGGGAGTCAGGATTTAGACGGGACCAGAAATTCGTGGAGGGCGGCGCCGAAATGGGCCACCATCGGAGGCACTACCTGCCCGGCCGTGAGCGGCGTCAACGAGGCGTTTTCGATCTCATGCCCGAGCCGGCTTAAATCGGTCTGCCCGACATTGGCCGCCACACCCTTCAGCGAGTGCCCGGCATGGTTGAGGTCGGACCATTGCTTGCTCTGCAATGCTTCCTCCATCTCCTGATGCAGTTCCTCCAGGTTCTGCACGAAACTCTGCAGGATGTCCAGCGTCTCGGCTTCGGCCAGTCCGTACTCGCGCTCCAGATGTCGGCGCACCGCGGCGACCCGTCCCGAGATTTTTTGTGCCGTCTCCATGACTCACTCCCTTTCGCCCAAACCTGCACTACCGCCTTCCCAAGTCGTAATACTATAAACGACAAAACCGCATCCTGCCCTGGTCTGATAACAGACGGGCGAGTCACACAAACCGGCGGATCTGGTCCGGGGGGCGGCAAGGCCGATCCGGTCCCGGCGCCGCGTCCGCCGGCCAGCCGACACTAACCAGGATGTCGATCCGCGTGGACCGCGGCAGGCCGAGCGCCCGTTTCACGCCCTTCTCGTCAAACCAGCCGAGCCAGCAGGTGCCCAGCCCCTCGGCCGCGGCCTGGAGCACGAAATGCTCGACGGCGATGCCGATGTCAATGAGATTGTAACGCACGCCGCGGAACAGGCCGCCCAGCGTGGCCGCCGTACCCGAGGCGCGCGTCTCCACCGCCACCAGCACCGGCGCGGCCCGGGCAAAGGCGCACATCCCGTAGGGCGTGCCGAAGGCCGCCGCACCGAGCCGGCGCACCGCCTCCGGAGCGTCCACGACGTGGAAAAACCACGGCTGCGAATTGCAGGCCGAGGGCGCCAGCCGCGCCGCTTCCAGGCAGCGTTCCAGGACCTCCCGGGGAATCGAGTCCGGACGGTAGCGGCGCACACTCCGCCGTTGTCGGGTAAGTTCGAGAAAATTCATGGATTTTCCAATGCAGGCCGTTACAGTAATGGGATTTTCGTCTTTTGACCATAAACCGCCCCCCCAGACAAAGCGAGGCATCGGGATGAAAAGTTACAACATCGCAGTTATCCCCGGCGACGGCACCGGGCCGGAAGTGATTGTCGAAGGCCTTAAAGTCGCCAACGCCGCCGCGGCCAAGTTCGGGTTCTCGTTAAACTTGCAGTCCTATGATTTCGGCGGCGAGCGCTACCTGCGCACCGGCGAAGTCCTGCCCGACAGCGCCACCACGGAAATGAAGAAGTACGACGCCATCTACCTCGGCGCCATCGGGCACCCGCAGGTCAAGCCCGGCATCCTCGAAAAGGGCATTCTCCTGCGCATGCGTTTCGATCTCGACCAGTACATCAACCTACGTCCGGTCAAGCTGCTCCCCGGCGTGGAAACCCCGCTCAAGGACAAGGGGCCGGAACACATCGACTATGTCGTCGTCCGCGAAAACAGCGGCGGCGCCTACACCGGCCTGGGTGGCGTCATGATGAAGGACACCCCGAACGAAGTCGCCATTCAGGAAATGGTCTACAACCGCTTCCAAGTCGAACGTTGCCTGCGCTATGCCTTCCAGCTCTGCCGCGACCTGCACAAAAACAGCCCCTGGCGCTGGCTCAAGGACGAGGACAAGGCTGCGGGCAAGATCGGCCAACTCACGCTCTGCGGCAAGACCAACGTGCTGACGTACGTCTTCGGCCTCTGGGAGCGGGTATTTCATATCGTCGCCGCGGAATTCCCGGACATCAAAACGGATTACTGCCACGTCGATGCCACCTGCATGTGGATGGTCAAAAGCCCGGAATGGTTCGACGTGATCGTCACCGAGAACCTCTTCGGTGACATCATCACCGACCTGGCCGCTATCACCCAGGGCGGACTCGGCGTCGCCGCCGGCGGCAACCTCAACCCCCAGGGCGTCAGCATGTTCGAGCCCATGGGCGGTTCCGCGCCGAAATACACCGGCCTGGGCGTCATCAACCCCATCGCCACGATCATGGCTGGGGCCATGATGCTCCGCCAGATCGGCGAGCCCAAAGCCGCCGCCACCATCGAAGCCGCGGTTGCCACGACCACGCCGAAGATGAAGTCCCAGGCCGCCGGCCGCATGGGCTACAGCACCAGCCAGATCGGCGACCTCGTCGCCGCCACCCTGTAATTCCCCCCGGGAGCGCCGAGTTGCCCTCGGATCTTCCCGCCGGCCCGATCCGTCAGATCCGTCTGATCCGTCTGATCCGTCTGATCGGACTGATCGGCTTCACAAAAAAGAGCCTGACCGGAAATTCCGGTCAGGCTCTTGATTTTTTCCGCGAACGGCAAAGCCGGCATCAGCCAATGAAACCCTTGGCCTTCATCAGTTCCGCGGTCAGGATCGCGCCGCCAGCGGCGCCGCGCACGGTGTTGTGGTGCAGGCCGACGAAGCGAATGTCGAAGACGTGACACTTGCGCAGGCGGCCGACGGTTACCGCCATAGCCTTGTCCAGGTCCCGGTCCTTGCGCGGCTGCGGCCGGTTGGGTTCGTCGTTGTAAAGAATCGGGTTTTTGGGCGCCATCGGCAACTCCAGTTCCTGAGGAACGGCCCGGAAAGCGCGCCAGAGCGGAATGATTTCTTCCAGCTTCGGCTTGGCCCCGGCGAACTCCAGGCTCACGCACGCGGTGTGCCCGTCGATCACCGCCACGCGATTGCAATGCGCGGAGATGGTAATCTCGGAGTTGTTCACGATCACGCCGTTCTCCAACCGCCCGAAGATCTTCAGCGGCTCAAGCTCGGACTTTTCTTCCTCGCCGCCGATGTAGGGAATGATATTGTCCACAATGTCCAGAGATGGCACCCCGGGATAGCCGGCGCCGGAAACCGCCTGAAGCGTGGTCAAGATGATCCGCTTCGGCGCAAATCCGGCCTGCATCAGCGCCCAGATCGGGGTCATATAACTCTGGATGCTGCAATTGGATTTGACGACCAGGCAGCCGGTCGTCCACCCGCGTGCCTGCCGCTGGCAGTGGATGACGTCCAGATGTTCCGGGTTTACTTCCGGGATCACCATCGGCACATCGGGGGTCCCGCGGTGCGCGGAATTATTGGAAACTACGGCAAAGCCAGCGGCGGCATAAGCCAGTTCTAACGCGGCGATGGCCTTCTTATCCAAGTCCACCGCGGAAAAGAGCAGCGCGCACTTGCCCTGGGCGGCTTTGACATTGCCGGCATCCTCGACAATCAGATGGCTGACCTTGGCGGGCAGCGGCGTACTCATGTGCCAGCGCCCCTTCACCGCTTCGGCAAAAGTCTTGCCCGCGGACTGCGGCGACGCCGCCACATAAACCACCTCAAACCACGGATGGTTTTCGAGCAGGCGGATAAAATTCTGGCCCACCATGCCGGTGGCGCCAAGCACGCCGACGGGGATGCGATTCGCCATTGTCTATAACTCCTGCATGAACCGACGCGGCCCGTCCAGAGCGGAAGGCCCCGGCCCAAACCAAATCGGCAAAATCTTTACTATACCACCAAATCCGGCGGGAAAAAGCCCGGCACCCACCACGTAGTAATGGCTCAGTTACAAAAGGTCTACGGCCTACCTTCATCCTCGCCGGGCAGGCGCATAACTCCAGCGGCTACACCACCGCCGAGGTACAGCGCGCCATCCTGGCGGTCAAAGCCATGCATGCCTCCACTCTGGAAGTGCCCGTCTATTGGGAGCAGGTGGAGCCGGGCGAAGTGCTCAAGGCCACCGGCACCCTCCGCCAAGGCACCTGGAGCGAGGGGTTTGGCGCCCGCGCCGGCGAGCCGTTGACGGCCTGGTGCCAGCTACCCCTCCGGCGAATGGCAGTGCGACCAGCGCCGCAACGGCGACGAAACCGACAGCGGCCTGTGGTTGCACCCCTCCCATCGGCGTATTGCGCGTGGTGCTGGCCGGTTGACCCGCTCTACGAACGTATCATGCCGGCGGGAAAATCGGCCCCCCTGGCTGGGTCCCGAAACCCCGATTTTCGGGGTTTTTTGAGCTTTTTGAGCTTGAAAAAAATGGGGTGGATGACGGGGCTCGAACCCGCGGCCTTCAGGGCCACATCCTGACGCTCTAACCAACTGAGCTACACCCACCATCTGAAACAGAGGCAAATCCGGACGCCTGGCGTGCGGAAATGTGGACGGTTAATATGGCCGGCTCAGTCCAAGTTGCAACCTCCCGGCTGCCCGGCCGCCGGGCAGTCGTTGTTTTCGTCGAAAGGTACGGGCGCGAGTGAGGCGCACCCGGACGACCCGGACAGGGATAGGGCGGCTTGGTGTCGTGGGTTTTCCCGGAATCACCGAGTTGCACTCGGCTGTTTCGCTGGCGCGGTTTTCAGCTCCCCGATACCGATCCCGCGGCGAAATGTTGCCTGCCCCGGGCTTGCATACATCGGAACACAATGCTAATGTATCGGCATCCGAGGTGAGTCGGTAGACGCAAGGCCCGGTTGGGCAAGTGGTGGTGGTGGCAGGAGCGGAAGCGCGGATCACGGCGTAAACAACCAACCGCGGCGCGGCAGGCAGACAACGGCAAACGTTGGAGGATGCAACGATGGAATTCTCCCAGGAACTCATCAAGGGCACGGTCGTTCCGGTCATCCTCAAGCTCCTCAGCGAGCAGGAACGGTATGGCTACGAGATCATGAAGCTGGTTAATGAACGAACGGATAACGCATTTGTCTGGAAGGAGGGCACGCTCTATCCCTGGCTGCACCGCCTGGAGGGCGAGGGGTTGATCACGAGTGAGTGGATCGCCTCCCCGGAGGGGCGGCAGCGCAAGTATTACCGCATCACCCGCCGCGGGTTGGCCATGCTTAAGACGCGGACCGCGGAATGGACCGCGTTCTCCCGGGCCGTCAACGTTCTCCTGTTCGGCCCCGCCCCGGCCTGAAGAATGGAACAGAAGGCGCAAAGGCGCGAAGGTTGGCCGAAGAGGGTTTCCCTTTGCAATCTTGGCGACTTGGCGAGAAAATGAATCCTTGACACTTCTTTCATACAACCGGCAAAACGTGCGGGGACATGCGCCATGAATGCCGATCCGCGTCTGGAAACCTTTTTGGATCAGGCCACGACCGGGCTGAAGGCGGACCGCGAGCTGCAACTGGACGTCCGCCATGAACTTGCCTCGCATCTGGACGCCGCGCAGGAAGAAGCCCGGGCCGGTGGCCAGCCGGACCCGGAAGCTGCGGCTCTGAAACAGATGGGCGCCGCCACCGAGATCGCCGGTGACTTGGCCGCGGCCAACCGCCGGCGCATGACCGTCCGCGCCCGGATCCGCCGGACGATCTCCGCGCTGCTCCTGCCCGCCGCCGTGCTGGTCGCCGCCTGGACCGCTTGGCAGATCTGGGAAGACGTCGCCCCGATGGCCATGTGCGTCGGCAAAGAACCCGAGTCCTTTGCGTACGCCAAAACGCCGCGTGGAATCGCGTCCAGCCTGTCGCCCGACCAGCGGCTCGTTTTGTTCGGCGACCCGACCCGGAAAGATCCGGCTGCCCAGCAGCGCGCCATCTGGGAAGCCCATCCGGAAAACCGTGTCTATCTCCACAATTATCTAAGCCACAATCACCAAGTATGGGATGAAAGCCATTCCGAAGCAAGCCTCGCACAGACCAAGTCCATTCTGGCCCAGGCCGCCACGCTGGATCCCGGCAACGCCCGGGTGGATTATCTCCTGGCCGGGTCGCTTCTGAAAAACGCCGCCAAGGTGGAAACGACCCAGGACGCGGTCTCCAAGAAGAATGTGCCGTCCAAGCTTCTCATTCAGGACCGCGCCCGGCTCGACGAGGCGATGAACGCGCTACGCCAGGGCCTGCAAAAGCCGGAGTATCGCCGGTACGCCAAGGAAATGACGGCGGAACGGCTGGCCACCCTCGGGCCGCCGGATTCATTCGCCGGCAACCTTTACCGGATCGGCATTGCCGCCAGCACAATCCTGCCTGACCTCAGCAATCTGCGGGAGCTTTCCCGGGTGTCCGTGCTCTATGCCGGCATCCTGATCGAGGAAGGCCGGACCGCAGAGGCCGAAGCGTTGCTGGACGCCGAACCGCGGCTCACCCTGCAGCTTGCCCGGGACAGTTTCACCCTGATTGATGTTTTGGTGGTCCACGGCTTGTTGGAGCAGAATCTGAAGCTGGCCCCCCCGATGTGGGAAAAGCTCGGGCACCCGGAACGCGCGGAAGCGTTGCGGCGCGACCTGACGCGGTTGGTGGCGCCGGGGCGCGACTGGCGCGCCAAACGCAAGACGGGAAAACCCCCGAATGAGGACCAGTTCATGCAGCACGGAAGCCGGTTTGCAACCATGCTGATGCCGGTGCTGGGAGAATTTCCCGACCCGCAGGAACTGGCCCCGGGCCGCGAGCTTGAATATGTGCTGGTGGAGCGCGGCCTGAGTGCCTGCCTGATCCTGCTTTTCACCGGGGCCCTGTTCGCCGCCGGGCTGGTCGCCCTGCGCTGGCGGTTCAGCCGCGGCGGCGCCTCCGCGCCTCTCCTGCTCGTGCCGGGGCCGGCGGCGGCGGCGCGGATCGTGCTTTACGGCGCCCTGCTGCCGGTGCTCGGGTACTGGCTCTTCACCCGGTACCTGCCGGTCGCGGGACGGGAATGGAACATCCTCAACAATCTGGCCCGGCTGTGCCTCCAACTGATGATGGTTGCCGGGCTGGTTGTCGGGCTGACGGTGCGCCTGACCACCGCCGCCGTCCGCGCCCGCTGCCAGGCGCTGGGCGTGGAGATGCCGGACGAGCGTTTATACAAGTATATACACAACCGTATGTTGGGAATTATCTCGGTTTCGGGCGTGCTGCTCGTTCTCCCGTTGTCGTCCCAGTCTTTTTATTTTCGCGCAGTGCCGTTCGCCGCGGCCGGGCTAACCGGCCTCTGCCTGCTTGGCGGCGTGACGGTGTTTCTCCGGTATCTGTTTGGCCCGCAAAGGTTCGGGCTGTACTACGGTACCCTGGCGCGCTCGCTCATGCCGGCGTTGGCCGCCGTGGTCATCGTCATCGGGACGCTGGCCGGCCCCCTGCTGCGCCTGGAGGAACGGAAGCTGGTCCGGGAAGACACGATGATGACCGTTTCCCCGGAAGGCGGCTTTACCCGGGTCGAGTGTGACCTCGTGCAGCGGCTCCGGCAGCAGATCCTGGGCGTCGCGGAATCTCAAGGAGTGAAAAAATGAAAAAGTCCATCATCCTGTCCGTTGCCGCGGCGGTTCTGTGCGTTCCGGCGTGGGCGGCTGATGCGGAGTCCGCAGCGCCGGCGGCGGGCGCGCCCCCGGCTGTCGCCGCATCCGTGGTCGCCGGTGTGCCGGAGGCGAATGCGGCGGGGTTGTACCGGCAGGCGTTCGGCAAGGTGACGGACGAGATCCGAAAGGCTGCAGTCCTGGGCGCGCCCGGGGACATGGTGCCGGAAAACGCCGAGCAGCTTCTGGACGAAAACGCGGAATTGATCGCCTTGATCCGGAAGGCGGCCCTGACCTCCTCCTGCAACTGGGGCAGTCGGATCGAAGACGGTCCCGCCATGCAACTTCCGTACCTGGGCGAGATGCGAACTCTGGCGCGGCTGATGATCCTTCAGTTCCGGATCGATGTCTCGGACCGGAACGCCGACATGATCGTGAAGGATCTTCAGGTCCTGGATGGCCTGGCCCGGCATGCCAACGGGGACAAGCTGCTGATCTGTCTCCTGGTGAAACGCGCCATTCAATTCATGGTCATCAAAGACGCCGCCTTTGCGCTTCCGTCCCTGCCGGATCCGGCGTTGAAAACGCTGGAACAGCTTTTCCCGGAAACTCCCGCCGGCGGCACCCGCGAACTGGCGGAAGCCATGCGCAGTGAAAGCATGATGAGCGCCTGGCTGCGGCGCCGTCTCGAAGCCGCGGTCGAGTCACCGGGAAAGGCGGAGGACGTTTGGAAAGAGCTGAACCGCATGATCGGGAACGAGTTGAGCGGGAACGGGGCGACACCGGACCCGAAACAGATTTTGGCCTGGTGCGACGAGTTGGACCGTTTCCAGGCGGAACTGGTCCGCGTCTGCAACCTGCCCGACGCCGAGATAACGAATGCGGTGAAGAGGGTGCAGGATCAGGCCGCCAACGGCAATCCGCTGCTCCGCATGCTCGCGCCGGCCGTGGCGTCCCTGGCCCGGAGAGAGGTGCAGTTCGGGGTGCAGGCGGCCATGCTGCGCGCGGCCATTGGGCTGGAACGCGTCCGGCGCACCGGGAAACCGGTGGCGGAGGCGGTGGCGGCCACCCGCGACCCGTCCGGGATCGGGCCGTTCCGGTATCAGGCGCAGCCGTCCGGGAAAACGTATCTGCTGTCCGCCGCATTCGAGGAAAAGCCGGGCAAGCCGGTTACGCTCGAAGTCGGGACGGACGCCGCCGGGAAGTGAGTTGAACAGAAGGGCGCGAAGGTCACGAAAGGGGACGGGGGAATTGTCAGGTGCATTCCCTGGGATCGCCGAGCCCCAGCTCGGCGCGAATTCCGCTGTAGCCACGGGCGTGCCGCCCGTGTTCCCGCGCGTGGCATCGACCTGAGGTGTCGGCAGGCAAATCCCGGCGAGCGTCGGAACGGTCATCGCCGCGGTTTCTGG
>CAITSE010000168.1 GCA_903894975.1 uncultured Lentisphaerota bacterium | reverse complement strand
CAGACCACAGACCTTTTGTATCTGAGCCATTACACCAAAGCCTCCTGCCATAGTTGCAATCGGCCCGGACTCCATCATATTTTCTCTTCGTTTTCTCCGGTTTATTTCCAGCCTGTTGCACCGTTTAGCCCGCATGAGGAGGCTCCCGGCATGTCAGGTCATAGCAAATGGTCGACAATCAAGCACAAGAAGGCCGCCGCTGACGCCAAGCGCGGCAAGAGCTTCTCGCGCATTTCCAAGGAACTGACCCTGGCCACCAGGCTCGGGGGCAAAGATGCGGAAATGAATCCGCGCCTGCGCTCCGCCCTGCTGGCGGCCAAGGCCGTGAACATGCCCAACGACAACATCGACCGCGCCATCAAGAAGGGCGCCGGTGAATTGGCCGGGCAGGTCATGGAAGAAATGATGTTCGAAGGCTATGCGGCCGGCCGCGTGGGCGTCATTGTCCACTGCCTCTCCGACAACCGCAACCGCACCGCCGCCAACATCCGCAGCGCCTTCGCCAAGAACAACGGTTCCATGGCCGCCAGCGGCGCCGTCTCCTGGCAGTTCCACCGCAAAAGCCGCTTCATGGTCGAAGCCCCCGAACTGACCGAGGACAAACTCCTGGAAATTCTGCTGGAAGCCGGCGCGGACGTGGAAAACGTCGCCTTCGAGGAAGGCTACGGCGAAGTCACCGGCAGCCCGGAAGCGTTTGCCAACATCGCCAAAGCCCTGGAAGCCGCCAAGATCAAGGTTTCCGAGTCTTCCATTGCCATGATCGCGGAAAATCAGAACGAGGTGACCGAAGAAAGCGCCGCCCGTTCCGCCACCCGCCTGATCGAGGCGCTTGAGGAAGACGACGACGTTCAGGCCGTCTACCACAACCTTTCCATGTCCGACGAACTGGCCGGCAAGCTCGCGGAATAAATTCGCCGCGAACCGCCCCTGCGGACTCACTTTAACAGGCGCGCCCCTCGTCAGGGGTTCGCCTGTTTTTTGATCTCCATCCCCGGGCAACCGCCGCACGCTTGCCTGCTCAAGGGAACGCGGCTATGTTGACGGCGAGTTCGGGATTCGGCCAGATTCTCCTTTGGGATGAATTCCCTTGCGCTTTCAATGTTCCCATTGCGCGGCGGTGCTGGAGGGTGATCCCGCTGCCGGCGAGGCTTTTAATTGCACCCAGTGCGGGGCGGTGTCCGTCGTCCCGTCCGGCCCTTTTGCGCCCGGCGCCGTGCTTGGAGATTATGCCGTTCAGGAAGAGTTGGCCGAAGAGAACGGCGCGCGGCTGCTGGCCGCGGTGCAGATTTCCACGCCAACCCCGGCCCATCTGCGCATCCCGAATCCGGCGCGGCTGACCGCCCCCGGCGCCGCGGATGATTTTTTCCGCCGGGCCGCGGAAGCCGCCAAAATCCGGCATCCACACCTGGCGGGCGTGATCGAGGCGGGCACAGAAGACGGGGTCTTTTTTCTGGCCTCCGAAGCGGTTGCCGGCACCTCCCTCAAACATGTGCTGGCGCACAGTGGCCGGCTCCTGCCGGAACGGGCTCTGGACATTGCCATCCGGGTCAACCAGGCCTTGGACTTTGCCTGGCGTCAAGAACGGCTCGCCCATCTGGAAGTGAGTCTGTACACCATCCTGCTCACGGAAAACGATTCCGTAGTGCTGACCGGCCTGGGCATGCCGCAGCCGAATCTCGACCTGACCAACCTTTCCTCGGAAGCCGAACTGGGCGACACCGCCGGGATGGCTCCGGAACGGCTCATCGGCAAGCCGGATGCGGACAACCGCAGCGACATCTACAGCCTCGGCGCCGTCCTCTACCAATGTCTCACCGGCAAGCCGCCCTATATGGGGAGCCGTCCCTCCGAAACCGCCCAACGGCATCTGCTGGAACCCCTGACCCCGGCGCGCCAACGGCTCCCCAGTTTGGCCGCGCCGGTCTCGCGGCTGTTGGACATCATGCTCGCCAAACGTCCCGAACACCGCCACCAGGACGGCGCCGAACTCGATGCCGATCTGGCCCTGGTCCGCGCCGGCAAGCCGCCGGCCCACCCCCTGGCCCGCGGTTCGCAGAAACCGTTGAAATTGACGGGGCCGCTCCGCGTCGCCGGCCGCGCCGTACCGCCGCCCGTTGTGAAAAAAACGCTGCCGCCAGCGCTCTGGATCGGACTTGCCGCGGCCGCCGCCGCCCTGGCGGTGGCCGGCGGACTCTGGATGGGAAGCGGGAGAAAACCGACACCCGCGCCCAAGCCGACGGTCACCCCCGCCTTGGCGGCAACCCCGTCCTCTGGAATACAAACCGCGACAACGCCCCCGCCCCTGACCGTGCTCCAAACCCGAACCACGGCGCCCGTCCTCATCTCACCGCCGGCAACACCCCAACCTCCACCCGCGCCGCCGGTCGCACCCCAAATCACGTCCCCATCCGCCATCCCCGCCGCACCGAAAGGCGGGCTGAAAACACTGTTTTTCGTCGGCAAAAACCTCGCCACCCCGGTGCTCACCCGCACCGACAGCCGAGTCAATTTTTACTGGGCTGACGGCGAACCCGCCCGCGGCATCCCCAATGTCAATTTCTCCGTGCGCTGGATCGGTCAGATTCAGCCGCGTTATTCCGAAGAATATCAGCTCTTTGGTGCGACAGACGATGGCTCCAAACTCTGGGTCGACAACACCCTGATCTACAGCAATTGGCAACTGTCCAATACGGAATCCTCCGGAAAAATCCGGCTTGAAGCCGGAAAAAAGGTGAACATCTGCCTGGATGTCTTTCAGTGTACCGGCAATGCCAAAGCCTTCCTTTCCTGGTCCAGCCCAAGCCAGCCTCGCGAGATCATTCCCGCGTCCTGTCTTTCCCCCGACTATGTCGGACAGCCGCCGGAGGTGCCGGTACCCAACTATACGAAGAACGCATTGCCGCCGCCGGCCACTCCCCCCAAAGACACTGTCCCCAAACCGGTCATCCAGCCGCCGGGCGGACTCTACCGGATTCTTCCCGCCGTCACCATCACCTGTGAAATGCCGGAAGCCGTGATCCGCTACACCCTTGACTCGTCCAGTCCCAAGGACAAGTCCCCCGCTTATGAGGCGCCGCTAAAACTTAAGCCCCCCTTCCCTGTCCATATGCATGCCTCCACCTGGCGCCAGGGATGGAAGCATTCCGAGGATGCCGTGGCCGTCTATTCACTTTTGGCAGAAGAACTGACGAAACGGCGGAGCCTGTCCGCATCCACCACCTCGGCCGCCGATCATCTTCTCCAGAACACCTGCGATGGAAAACTCTCCAAAGGCCCCAGTCCGGACATCTTTTACCTCAAAAAAGACCAGAGCGCCACCTTCACCGTGGAGCGGAGCCGGGGCGTGATGGAACTCCGCATCGCCAAACCATATCTGGACGCCAAGTCCATTCGCATTGAGGCAAACATCGGCAGCAAGGACTCTCCCCAGTGGGTGCTCGTCATGGACAGCCTGAAATTGACCGGCCCGACCGGCACTCTCAACTCCTATCCGCTTCCGTTTGCGCCGGGTTCCTCCACCAACGACATTCGCATCACCGCACTGGCGAACACGGTCTACCTCGACGAAATCGAATTCCTGGGCGCCAAGTAAAGGGCCGCCCATTTTTCTCACACCCGTCCCATAGCGTCCGGGGCGGCTGTAGGGGCTTAGGCTGTAGGCTATTAGGTTACGGCCAAAACGAAGGGTGAAAATGCAACATGACTTGCCGAAAAACCTAACAGCCTACAGTCTAAACCCCTGCCAACCTGGGCGTCCCGTGGGACGCCTGTGATTTTTTTAGCACTCCGGGAACTAGCTCCCGCCGCCGGGGTCTTACCTCCCATGACCGTCAACGCCCCGAATGACGGCAACGCGGCCAGACAGCGGTGACGGGGAACACCTGACCGCGTGATTCCAATTCAATTCTCCTTTTGCTTCCTCCATGCCGAATCATTCCTTTCCAAGCGACACCATTAGTATATACATGCAGAATCAGACCCGGCGCCCGGCAATTCCCGGACGCCCCCCAACGGCGAGGTGTGCGAAATGACCGTGGCGACCACCGATACAACAGCCGGCACCGAAGTGTTCCGGCGCATCCGGGAAACCCGGCTGGCCATTCTCAAGGAACTGCGCAAGATCATCGTCGGCGAGGACGAGGCCATCGACCAGGTGCTGACGGCGATCTTCGCCGGCGGCCACTGCCTGATTCAGGGCCCGCCGGGAACGGCGAAAACCGTCCTGATCGCCACGCTGGCCCAGGTGGTGGACTTGCAGTTCAAACGCATCCAATTCGCCCCCGACCTGATGCCAGCCGACATCAGCGGCACCGAGATCCTGGAAGAAGATCAGAAGAGCGGCCGCCGCGTCATCAAATTCGTCAAGGGCCCGGTGTTCGCCAACATCCTCATGGCCGATGAAATCAACCGCACCCCGCCCAAAACCCAGGCGGCCCTGCTGGAAGTCATGCAGGAAAAACAGGTGACGATCGGCGGCCAGTCGCACGCCCTGCCCAAGCCCTTTTACGTCCTCGCCACCCAAAACTCCATGGAACAGGAGGGCACTTATGCCCTTCCCGAAGCGCAGCAAGACCGCTTCATGCTTTCCATCCTCATGGAATACCTCCCGGTGGATGACGAGATCACCGTGGTGCGCCGGACCACGGGTGTCCAGAAATCGGAACTGCAGCGCGTGATCGGCGGGGCCGAGCTGCTTGAGTTTGTCCAGGCCGTCCGCGGGGTGGTCCTACCGCCGGTGATCGGCCAGTACATCGTGGATCTGGTGGCCGCCAGCCGCCCCACGGCCCCCGACGCCCTGCCCTTTATCAAGGAATACGTCACCTGGGGCGCCGGCCTGCGCGCCAGCCAGAACATCGCACTGGCCGCCAAATCGTTCGCCGCCCAGGACGGCCGCGACACCATCGCCATCGGCGACGTGAAAAAAACCATCCACCCGGTCATGCGGCACCGCCTCGGCCTTTCTTTCCGCGCGGAAGTCGACCATGTGAGTGTCGACACCGTGATCGAAAAACTGCTGGCCCACGTCCCCGCGCCGGCGGCCTGAACCTTTTCACTTCAACCCCCTGTCACGAAGAGCGCACAGCTTCGAAGAGGATTTCTTATGACTGAGGAAACTCCCCGTTCAACCGGTTCGCTGTCCATCGGCCAGATCGGACAGTACCGCAAACAGTTGCTGAACGAAATCAGCAAGGTGATCGTGGGGCAGAAAGAGGTGGTGGAGAACGTCATCACCTCTTTCTTCGCCGGCGGCCACTGCCTGATCACCGGCGTACCGGGCCTGGCCAAAACGCTCCTGATCTCCAGCCTGGGCAAGGCCATGGACCTGCAGTTCACCCGCGTCCAATTCACCCCGGATCTGATGCCCTCCGACCTGACCGGCACCGAAGTGCTGGAGGAAGACCTCAGCACCGGCGCCCGCAACATGCGGTTCCGTCAGGGTCCGCTTTTTACCCAGATCCTCCTGGCTGACGAGATCAACCGCACCCCGCCCAAGACCCAGGGCGCCCTGCTTGAGGCCATGGAAGAGCGGCAAGTCACCGTCAGCGGCCAGACCTACCGCCTGCCCGAGCCCTTCTTCGTTCTGGCAACCCAGAACCCGGTGGAACAAGAAGGCACCTATCCCCTGCCCGCCGTGCAGCAGGATCGTTTCATGTTCAGCCTGGTCATCGATTACCTGCCCCGCGAAGAGGAAGTCCAGGTCGTCAATTCCACCACCGGCGTTTCCGTGGGAGACATCCACAAGGTCCTCGGCGGCGCCGAACTCCTGGCCTGCCAGGAATTGGTCCGTTCCACCCCGGTGGCCGAACCGATCCTGCGCTACGCCGTCTCCCTGGTGGCCGCCAGCCGCCCCCACCAGACCAACCCGCCGGACTTTGTCCGCGACTATGTCGCCTGGGGCTCCTCCATCCGCGGCTCGCACTACCTGATCCTGGCAGCCAAGGCCCGCGCCGTGCTGGCCGGACGCCACCATGTCTCGCTCCAGGACGTCCAGGCCGTGGCGCTCCCGGTCCTGCGCAACCGGATTCTCACCAACTTCCGCGCCGCCTCCGAAGGCGTGACGGCAGACGCGATCATCGGCAAACTGCTTAAGGCCGTGCCGGCGCCCGCGTCCGGTCTCTAAGAGCTATCCCCAGAGGATCCGTTCATGGCCGGCAGCCCCTATCTCAGCACCGAAGTCCTCGCCCGCGTCAGCAACATGCAATTGCTGGCCAAAACGGTCGTGGAAGGCTTTCTCCTGGGCCTGCACCGCAGCCCGTTCCACGGCTCGTCCGTCGAATTCTCCGAATACCGCCAGTACACCGCGGGCGAGGAGATCAAGCACATCGACTGGAAAGTCTACGCCAAGACCGACCGCTACTACATCAAACGCTTCGAAGCCGAAACCAACCTCTCCTGCCATATTCTCCTGGACGCCTCGGCCTCCATGAGCTACTCCTCCCGCGAAGACGGCCTCTCAAAGCTCCAGTACGGCGCCTCGCTCGCGGCCTGCCTGGCCTATTTCATGATCGGCCAGCGGGACTCCACCGGGCTGACCGTCTTCGACAGTAAAATCCGCTCCGCCCTGCCCCCCCGTCTCGGCCCCACCCATCTCCAACGCATCCTGACCGAATTGGATGGAATCACGGCCGGCGGCGACACCAATCTCGCCGCCCCCCTGAACACCATGGCCGAAGGCCTGAAACGCCGCGGCCTGGTCATTATCATCTCCGACCTGCTGGACAATGTCGAAAACCTGCGTTCCGCCCTCTCGCGCTTCCGCTTCCAAGGGCATGACCTGATCATTTTCCATATTTTGGACGACGCGGAATTAACCTTCCCTTTCGACACCTTGACCGAATTCACCGACCTTGAAACCGCGCAGTCCACCATCGTCTCGCCCACAGGCATGAAAGCGGTTTACCTACGCGAACTGAAAAAATACCTGGGTGACGTGCAGAAAGCCTGCGCGGATGTGAAGGCGGACTACGGCCTGTTCAACACCCAGTCCCCCTTGGAACTGGCCCTGAGCGAATACCTGCACCGACGGAGCCGGCTGAACTGATGCATCTGAGTAACCCGAAATTCCTCCTGGGCCTGGCCGGAGTTGTCATCCCCCTCCTGATTTACCTGCTGACCCGCCAGCGAGTGAAGCAGGTGGCGTTCTCGACCCTCCGCTTCTTCGCCGGAGCCGCCACCATGATGGTGCGCCGGAAGAAAACCCTGGAAATGCTGCTGCTGGCGCTGCGCGTCACCGCCTGCATCCTGCTCGCCGCGGCCTTTGTCCGGCCCTTTTTCGCCGACAAGGATCCGGCGCTGGCGGGCATGATTCAAGCCCCGGCCGCCCGCGTGATCGTTGCGGATCTCTCCGGCTCCATGAACCGCGGTGACTTGACGGACAAACTGCGCCAGGCCGTCCAGGCCACCCTCAAAGACCTCCCGGGCGACGCCGTCGCCGCCCTGGTCGGATTTGACCAGGCCCCACGCGTACTCGCCGCGCCGACCCGGGATCTGGCCACCGTCCGCGATGCCGCCGGAACCCTGACCCCAGGCCAGGGCGGCACGGATCTTTCCGCCGCCATCCGCAAGGCCAGTGACCTCCTGCGCCAGGTCCAGGCGCCCGTCCGGGAAATCGTCTGCCTTTCCGATCTGCACCGCACCGGCTGGGAAAAATTCCGGGGCGATTGGAACCTGGATCCGGGCGTGAAACTGACCGTCCTGGCCCTGGCTCCGGACCAGGACACCGGTCTGGCGATTACCGCCGCCGACTGCCCCCAGAGCGTAGTCGCGGAAAATGTGCCCAGGTCCATTTCCGTCCGCGTGGCCAATACCTCCAGCGAGGAGGCCAAAGAGGTGCCCGTGACCCTGACCGTCGCCGGCAAACTCGTCGAGACCGGCAAACTCACCGTCCCCGCCCATGGTCAGGCATCGCTCCGTTTCCGCCATGGTTTCACGGAGGCGGGGGACAATCCGGGCGTGGTCGCCGTGGCCGGAGGCGATGCGCCGCAACGCCGCTTCTATTTCAACACCCGCCTCATCCCGCGCCTCCCCATTCTCATCCTGGCCAACTCCAGCGGGAATCCCAACGCTCTGGACGGCATCTTCTTCCTACGCACGGCCCTGACCCCGTCGCCCGACTCGCCTTTTGCCGCGGAACTCGCCAAGCCCGACGCCGCAGCCGCCGACAAGGTCCGTAAGGCCGCAGTGGTGATCGTGGCGGACCTGTCCACCGTCCCCCCCGAACTCAAAACCGCCCTGGCCGACCTGACGGCGCGCGGTGGCGGCCTGTTCTTCCTGCCCGGTTCGCAAACCCAGCCTGACACCTTCAACGCCGCCTTTGGCGACCTGGCCCCCGCCAAACTCCGGCGCCCCCTGGCCGCCGCCACCGGCCGGCAGGGCAACGCCAAGGCCGTCGTCGGCAAGATCGATTTCGATCATCCCGCCTTCGAACTCTTCCAACGCCCGCACTATGGCGACTTTTCCACCCTGGCCTTCGACCGCTACTGGGAAGTGACCGATTCCCAACTCTGTCGCATTCCCGTCCGCTTTGACGACGGACGCCCGCTGCTGCTGGAAAAGGGCCGGGGCGGCGGCATCACCATGATGCTGGCCTGCCCGCTCGACCTGTCCTGGAGCAACCTTCCCCTCCGCGCCATCTTCCTGCCCTGCCTGCACCAAATCATGCGCCATCTGGCCCTGCGCACGGAGCAGACCACCGCGTTCCTCGCCGGCCAAACCCTGCCGCCGGTCGCGTCCGGCCAAACCTTGCGCGACCCGGAAGGCAAGCCGCTGGCCGACGCCAGACCGGTCGCACCGCGAGCCGGACTGTACCCGGTCACGGATGATCAGGGCAAAACCGTCTTCTGCTTTGCCGTGAACCAGGATCCGACCGAAGCCGACACCGCGGTGGTGGAACCCAAAGAAATGGTCGCGGCCCTGCAAGTCGAAAACGCGGAGGAAGAAGCAGCCAAAGCCGATGGGCGCAAGCCGGCAGAAACCGGGTTCGGCCCGCGCCGGGAAATCTGGGCGTTCCTGCTCGGCGCACTGGCACTTCTGTTGATCGCCGAACTGTGGGTTGCCAACCGGACGTCGGAACAATGACGGAGACTCCCATGACACAGCCCACAGGCGAATTCAATCGGCTGGAACACCGGCTGGCCCAGGCTCGGCGGGCGTGGAAACGCAACGCCGCCCTTTCCGGGCTGGTGGTAGTCGTCAGCGAAGTCCTCGGCGTCATCGCCGTGGCCGTCCTGGCCGACATGCTGTTCGCGCTGGACCGGCCCGGCCGTATGGTGCTGCTGATCCTGGTTGCCGCCGCCACCCTGTTCCTGATCGCCCGGCACATCTTCGCCCCGTTGCTGCGCAAGGTCACGGATGCGCAACTCGCGCTGTACCTGGAAGAGCACAATTCCGGCTTCGAAGGCGCCCTGATCGCCGCGGTGGAGTTCGGCCCCGAGCATGAACTCACCCCCCGACAGACCCAGATCATCCAGAGCATCATCCACGAAGCGGTGGAGCGGGTGGAGCATTTCGACCTGCGCAAAGCGCTTGATCTTAGCAGGTTCCATAAATACGGATTCCTGGCCACCGGCCTGGTGGCGGCGTATCTGATCCTCGGCGTTATCCTGCCCGAAAGCGTCGGCCGGCACATGTCCCGCGTCATTGCCCCCTGGAAAACCACCCCCGAAGAAGTCGAGGCCATCCAGAAGGCCGCCGAACTGAAAAAACCCATCGCCATCGCCCTCTCCCGCGCCAACACCAGCATGCTCCGCGGCAGCGCCTTCGAGCTGGAGGCAACCCTCTCGCGCAAGGCCGTCGTCCCGGTCACCTTCCATTTCCGCGCCTTTGACCCCAAGAGCAAGACCGCCGCCTGGAAACAGATGCCGATGAAACCGGTGGAACGCCTCAACGGCTACCAGTTCGCCCTGCCCGATGTCAACGAAGATCTGGAGTTCTTCGTCGCCACCGGAGAGTTCAAATCCTCTCCCCACCGCATCACCGTCTACGATCCGCTGGTCCTGCAAAACACCCGGATCACCATCCAATTCCCCCTTTATGCCAAACGCCCGGACGAAACCGTGCCCCAGGCGGCTTCGCCCGATGTCCTGGCCCTGATCGGCTCCACGGTTACCGTCGGCCTCGAAACCAACCGCCCCCTGCAGTCGGGACGGGTGCTCTGGCAGGATGGCACAACCTCCGCCTTAACCCCGGACCCGGCCAATCTCCAGACCATGATTACCCGCTTCGAAGTGAAGGCTGACACCACCTATACCTACACCCTCACTGATATCGACGGCCAGCTCCTGCAAAGCCCTGGCCCCGTCTCCGTTCGCGCCATCATCGACCGGCCGCCGACCATTAAGCTCATGACCCCGGATCCCATGCTGACAGCCCATCCCCTCGGCGAAATCGCCTTCACGGCCGAGGTCAAAGACGATTTCGGCATCGCCGGGGCGGAACTGGTCTTCTCCCGCGGCATTGACCCCAAGGCCGGCGAAATCCGCGCGCCGCTCCTCCTCGCCAAGGACAAGGGCGAAACCGTCTTCATGCTGGAACAACTCACCCCCGCGGCCCAGCCCGGCGACTTCCTCACCTGCTACTTGGAATGCCGCGACCTCAAGGGGCAGAAAGCCGTGACCGATCTTGTGCTGATCACCGTCGGGCCGTTTGACACCTGGTCCACCTGGGCACCGCCCCATACCGGGGTTCACGCCCAGCAGGCGGAACTGGAAGCCGTTCTCAAGGCCACCTGGACCTTGAACGCGCAGAAAGAGTCCCTGCCGCCCAACGACTTCAATACCCAGTCCGACGAACTCGCCGCCACCATGATCAACCCGGCAACCAAGCAGATCGTCCCCTACATCCTCAAGATGGAGGAACTGACCGGCGACGCCCTCATCCACGCCAAAAACGCCGTAGTCCTCATCGAAAAAGGCCACAAGGACCTGACGCTCCATGCCACGGACCTCTCCATCGGCGATTTCCGCGCCGCCCTGGGCGAAATTGCCCTGGCCGGTCTCACAGAAGTCAAGCCCATCATGGCCGGCGGAGGCAGCGCCGCCGCCAGTGCCAAAAAACAGAATCAGATGGAAATGGTTGCCAAAACCGAAGCTGCCCCCGCCCCCGCCAATGCGCCCCAGCCCGACACGGCCAAGGCTGAAGCGGAAAAAAACCAGGCTGAGAACGCCGAAAAAATCCTGAAAGCGCAACAGGATCTGGTGGAGAAGATGAAGGCGGCCAACGCCGCCAAGGACAAAACGGCTCAGGCGCAACCCAAGGGCGCTGAACCTCAACCGCAGCCCAAGGACGCGAAAGCCCAGGCGCAAGCGCAGGCTCAGGCCGCCGACCAGAAGGCGCTGGCCGCCAAAGCCAAAGCCATGGCGGATGCCATGAAGGAGAAGCCCGCGGACGCCAAAAACGCCGAGAAGATGGACCAGGCCGCCCGCAACATGTTCGAATCGTCCGCCGCGCTGGAAAAAATTGATCCGACCAAAGCCATCCAGAAAGCCGAGGCGGCGGTCCGCGACCTGGCGGCCCTGGTCATCGAACTCAAGGCCGGCTCGCAGGATGAGCTTGGCCGTGTGCTCGACACAGCGGAGCGCACCGCTCAGCGCCTGATGCAGGAACAGGCAGCAGCTCGGGCCAAGGCCGAGGCGCTGGCTGCGGAAATGAAAGGGAAAGCGCCGGACGCCGTCCAGGACCGCACTCTCAAGAAGCTCACCGCCCAACAGGCGCAGCTCAATGCCGATATTGCTCCCTTTGCCAAGCTGCTCGACCAATTGAAAGATGTCGCCAGCGGCGGCATGATCAAGCCCGAAACGACCAAACAACTGGAAGAGGCCAGCCTGCAGATGAACCGCGCCCGGGTGCCGCAGAAGGCCGCCAATGCCGCCATTGAACTCGTTGCCGGCCATCCAGAAAACGCGGCGCCCGAGCAGAAAAAGGCTGAAGCCGGGCTGGCCAAGGTGCTGGAGGCGCTTCGCACCGCCAACGACGCCCGCGCCGCCGGCTATGAAGCGGAACTCAAGCGCGCCAAAGGCGAAGCCGACCGAATCAAGGGCGCCGTCGCCCGGATCAACCAAGGCGCCGCCGCGGAAAAGCCGGAAGCCGCAGCCCAGGCCGTGGACGAAGCCCAGCGCCTTGCCCGCCACCTCAAGTTGCGCGACCTGGTCAAAGGCGACCCCGAAGCTGAAAAGGACGCCAAAAAACTGGATGAACTGATGACCTCACCCGCCGCTATCCAGCAGCAAATCGAGAAGGATCCGAAAGCCGCGGACTTCGCCCAGGTCACCGCCCGGCTCCAGGTCCGGCTGGAGACAGCTTACCAGGCCATGCTCGCCGCCAAAAACCTGTTCGCCTCCCAGCGCGAAGATTGCCCGCCGCAGTACCGGCAACTGGTCAACCAGTACTTCGAAGCCCTGTCAACCCCGAAATAACGGCATGTCCCGAGCCTTATGATCTCACGCTTATTCCAATGGTTTTGCAACCAGCCCCCCGAGATGTTCCTTAAGGGATCGCTGGAGTTCACCAGCCGGCTCCCGGGTGAATTGCGCCTGGTCCTGTTCGCGGCGGCCGCCGCGGCCGTATGGTTCCTGTACCGGCAAGGCGCCGGAAAGCTGCCCAAAGGCACGGCCCGCCTCGTACTCGGAATGCGCCTGACGCTGCTGGTCATCCTGTTCTTCCTGCTGGGCGCTCCGGTGCTGCGAGTGAAAAAAGCCCGGACGGAAGGCACATTCACTGCCGTCCTCCTGGACAATTCGGCCTCCATGACCCTGGAGGATGTGAGCGGTGCCGGCGGCAACCTCAGCCGGCTTGAGGCCGCCCGCCGGGCGGCTTTCGGCACCGCGGCCGGCGAGTCCGGCCTGATCCAGACCCTGGGCGCCACCAGCCAAGTCGTCACCTATGGTTTCGCCGATGCCCCCAAGCGTCTCCAGCGCCCCCAGCAACTCGACGGACGCGGCCCGGCCACCAACCTCTTCCGCGCCATCCACGATGTCGATGCCGAACTCCAAGCCGCGCCCCTGGCCGCCGTGGTCATGGTGACGGACGGCTGCCGCAACACCGGCGGATCCACCGCCGACGCCGCCGCCCTGCTCCAGGCGCGGGGCGTACCCCTCTTCATCCTGGGCTTGGGAAATGCCACACCGCCGGCCGATCTCGAAGTCGTCCAGATCCTCGCCCCCACCCGCGTCCGGCGCAACTCCGAGGTCGAACTGGACATCACCCTCCGCCACACCGGCTTCACCAAACCCTTTGAGGTGCAACTCAAGCGCGACACCACGCTCCTGCTCACCCGCCAGGTTGAACCGACGCCGGGAACCGACATCACCCGCCTGCGCATGGTGTTCACCCCCGATCATGAGGGCACCGCCGTCTACCGCGTAGAAATCCCGGCCGGAGACGGGGAAAAATACCCTCAGAACAATGCGCGCGAGTTTTCCCTCTCCATTCAGGACGACCGTCTGCCCGTGCTTTACATCGAAGGCAGCCCCCGGACCGAATACCGCTACCTCCGTCGCGCGCTGTTCCGCGACCCGGACTTCCGCCTCGTCGGCGTGCTGCGGCTGGCGCCAAACCGCTTCTTCATCCAGGGCTCCAACGCTTCCGAGGATTTCCTCAAAACCGGCTTCCCCACCACCGCGGAACAACTCTTCCGTTTCCAGGCCATCATCCTGGGCGACATTGAAGCGGACTACTTCACTCCCGAACAGATGGCTCTCCTTGAACAGTTCGTCAAGACCCGCGGCGGCGGTCTGCTGATGCTGGGCGGCGTCAACTCCTTCGGCCTGGGCCACTATGCCGGAACCCCCGTCGGCCGGATGCTGCCCGTGACCATTTCCCCCCAGGATCCGCCCTATTCCGACGAAGAATTCCAGGCCAAGCCCGAAGAGACGCAACTCTCCCACCCGGTCATGAAACTGGCACTGGACTCCCTGGAGAACGCCAGCATCTGGAACGCCGCCCCGACGCTGGTCGGCATCACCCCGGTCTCAGGACTGAAACCGGGAGCCAGCCTGTTGCTCAAAAGTGCCAAAGGCGACCGCCCGGTCCTGGCCGTGCAGAATTACGGCGGCGGCCGCGTCGCCGCCTTCACCAGCGGCGGTTCCTGGTTCTGGCGCATGTCCCTGCCGGCCAGCGACGAATTCCACGAGAAATTCTGGAAACAGCTCGTCCGCTGGCTGGTGGTGGGTGTCAAGGAACAGTTGACCGTGGGCACCGACGCCGAAATCTACGCCCGCCGCGACCCGGTCACCATCCGCGCCGTCGTGCTCGGCAAAGACCTGGTTCCGATCGATGACGCCAAGGTTTTAGTCACCGTCACCGACCCGCTGGGAAACACCCAGGACCTGGTCATGGACTGGATCCTCACCGAGGAAGGCGTCTACCAGAGCCGGTACCTCCCCGAGTTGGAAGGTGCATACAAGCTTTCGGTAAAAGTCGCCGGCTGGGAAAATGCGCCGCTGGAAAAGGGGTTCCTGGTCAATCCGCCGGTGGCCGAGTTTGCGGACGCCGGCTTGAAAAAAGAGACACTCCAGCAGATGGCCGCCGCCACCCACGGCAAGTATTTCGAGTTCCCGGAACTGCCCCGAATGATCCAGGAACTGAACATGCAGGTGCGGCAGGCGGCGCTCCAGCGCGCCACGCCGCAGGATCATCCGCTGTGGGACATGCCGCTCCTGTTCCTGATCGCCCTGGGCCTGATGGGCGCCGAATGGCTCGTGCGCCGCCGCGCCGGGTTGGCCTGACCGGAAAGATTCATCTATGACAAACTTCTCTTCTTCTATCGATCGCGTCTTCAGTGCCAGCCGCCGCGCCGGGCGCCTGGTGACGATCCTGCTTCTGCCGGTGCTCCTGGCCGCCCCCGCCACCCGTGCCGCCCAGGCGGTCAAGACCGGCCAGTTCGTCTTCCCGCGCCTCCAATTCACCGTCTACGACGAAAGCGTCGACATCTGGAATTCCTCGCCCGGCGGCGATGTCAACCTCCGCAGCAAGATTCAGGAACTGACCAACATCAACGTCAGCCAGGATCCCAAGGTCGTACACCTGGCCGACCTCGAAGAACTGAGCCGTTACCCCTTCGTCTTCATGATGTCGGAAGGCTTTTTCAAGCTGCCGGAACAGGAAGAAAAAAACCTGCGCGAATTCCTTGAGCGCGGCGGCTTCATCTACGCCGACGACTGCGTGTTCCGCGGCGAGGACCGCTTCTTCAAATGTTATATCGAACTCATCAACAAACTATTCCCCGGTAACCCGATGCGGAAGATTCCTTATGATCACGAAATCTTCCACTGCTACTACGACTTCCCGACGGGCGCCCCCCACATGCAGGGCGTCCCCAACGGCGCCTACGGCCTGTTCGAACCTGGCACCGGCCGGCTGATGACCGTCGTCACCCCGGGCGACGAACACTGCGGCTGGTGCAACAGCTTCTTCTCCCCCGAGAAAAACCGGCAGTCGATCGAATTTGGCGTCAATATCATCATTTACTTCCTGACCCACTGAGGGACGCTATGTCCAGATTCCGCTCACTCCTCTTCCCGGCCATGGTCGCCGTCGCCCTGCTTCCGGCGTTCCTGGTCGCGGCCGACGCGCCGGCCGCCGTCCCGCCGAAGGCCGCCCCGCGCTGCCTCGCCCTGTTGATCGGCGGCACCCCCGGCACGCCCATGAACGCCCGGCTCTACGCCGACTGGCTGGGCCGCTTTCGCGCCATCCTGAACGGCTCCGGCACCGCCGCCGCCGACCTTGTCCTGCTCACCCCCCAGGCCAACCTCCCCGGCCGGACCGGCGACGCCACCGCCGCCGCCGGCCAGGACGCCATCGCCAGCCTCGCCAAACGCGCCGCGCCGCAGGATCAGTTCGTCCTGATTCTCATCGGCCACGGCCAGCCCGACGGCAGCCTGGCCCTGCCAGGGCCGGACCTGACCCCGGCCAAACTCGCCGAAGCCCTTAAACTCATGCCGGCAGAACGGCAGATCGTCCTGGATTTCACCTCCTGCGCGGGCGCCGCCATTCCTACCCTGGCCAAACCCGGCCGCATCATCATCGCCGCCAACGGGGAGACGGAGGACGCGGATTCCGAGTTCGCCGAATTCTTCCTGCTGGTGCAGGAGGGAGCCATCATCAACTCCGCCGACGCCCCGGTCAGCACGGGAAAACGGGCCACGCCCTCCCTGCTTGAAGCCTACAACACCGCCTGCCACGAATATGGTCAGTGGATCACCCGCCAGCACCAGCCCGAAGGCGCTACAGGCTGGATCGTCGACGGCCGCCGCACCCGCGAAATCTTCCGCAAACTCTACGGAGCCGACGATGTCCCCGCGCCAAAACGGATGATGCCGGACAAGGGTGACGACAAAGACGATGAGCTGATGCCGCTGACCCCGGGAGACAAGCCGAACCAAGGCCTCTGGGCCGGCCGCCGCCTGCCCAACGGGCACCCCCTTCTGGAGGACACCGGCAAGAGTGACGGCGCCGTCGCCCTCGGCTCTGACGGCTTCCAATCCGTGACCGGAAATAATGAAGGCGGAGTCGGCCTCCTGGCCAAACAAACCGTGCTCGGCCGGCCGGGAGTTGCCGTTCCGTGAACGCCATGCCCTGCACTTTTTCCACCCTGGCAATCCCGCTGCGGCGACGACCTGTCACGTTTGCCGGACGGCTTCTGTTCGGCTTGGCCTGCACCCTAACCGCGGCCCGCGTTCCTGCCGGCGGCATAGAGGACAAGGTTCCGCCCTTTGACAACAGTTCCCGCGGCGGTCTCCTCAAGCATGCCGGAACCTATCCCGCCTTCGCCGTCGCCTGGCAGTGCATGGACGCGGTCAAGGATGCCAACGCCGTCTTCCCGCATCCCATTATTCCCGGCCGCGCTCTCCTCGCCACAGCGTCCGGCCTGCAGATAACCGAGGACCAAGGGCAGAACTGGCAGTCCCTTCCCGAAGGCGGCGGCCAACGTCTCGGTCCGGTCAACGAAGTCACGTTCAATCCCCGCCAGCCCGACACCTTCTACGTCGCCAGCCGGACCCGCGGGGTCTGGGTGACCACCGACAACGGCGGAACCTTCAAGCAGATCGGGGCCCAATCCACCGGCCTGGCCGGAGACAACGCACTGGCCGTCGAGATCTATGCCAACGATCAGGTCGGGCGAACCCTGCTGGTCTCCCACGGGGACGCCGCCCCCGGCCTCTCCCGCTCCCTGGACGCCGGCAAAACCTGGTCCGTCCTTTTCCCCGAGTACCATGTCTACCGGATTTTCTCCGCCGGCGCCGCCGGCCAGGATCTTTTCATCACAGCCGCCACGGTTGCAGAACCCGACTCGCCGCGCCTCTTCATCGCCCCCTCGCTCACAGAACCCTGGCAGGAAATGGGGCGCGACCTGATCTGCACCGGCATCACCGCGCCGCGCCTCCGTGGCGGCTGGGTGCTTGTCGCCACCGCCAACCGCGGCATCCTGCGCATCACCCGCAACGGCGGCGTAGTTCGCAATATCGCCCCGGCTGGGATCACGGAATGGGCCGGCATCGGCGCCACCTGGGGCGCGACCGCCGACACCCAAGTCATCTATGCCTTTGAACCGACCAAGCTCGGCATGGTCATTCTCGACCCCGCCGGGGGCGCCACCAGCGAAACCAAGGAAATGAAACCCAATGCCGCTCCCGCCTACAGCACCGCCAGCAACGGCCTGCTTACTTGCGCCGTGGTCCGCGAAGGCGCCCACATCCGCGCCAATGCCAACGGCTCAGTCTTTTATGCCTGCATCAATTCCCTGCTCTACCGCGGCGAACGGGCCGGCGGCAGCACCCCCGTCCGCTCGGTCACCCTGTCCACGCCGGTTAGCCGGTTCAATGCCGCCGCCGCCGCGGAAGCCATCGGACAGATCAACAACCACCTCCGCAACTTCAACGCCACCAGTGACATCCGCGTTAGCGTCGCCGACTTGCGCAAAACCATGGCCGGACAGGATGCCAGCCTCGCCAACCGCCGGGAGACCATGACCGCGGTCATCGACCACGCCGCCGGCAAGCCCCCCCGTCAGGTCACCGTCGATCTCAGCCGCCTCGGCCTTTCCGCGCGCACCCCCATGCTCCCGGCCGGCGGCGGCGCCTACACCGCCACCTTCGCCGTCGACCCCCAGCGGGCCCAGCGCAACGGCGAGGACTGGCGCCAATTCTGGCCCATCGGCCTGACCATCACCGCCGTCGCCGAGTCCGGCGAACTCTCCAGCGGCATTGGCGCCATGACCGTTGTGGAGACCTCTTCCGGATACCCGTTTGTCTCCCGCGCGGGCGGCGGTCCCAGGACGGCGGAAGTGGGCAAAATCCAATTCCTGGACTATGAAAGTCCGATCACCCGTAAAGGCCGGAAAATTCCAGGGTTCCGGGTGACGCAGTCCGGCCCCTGGCGGGTGCAGTATTTCCGCGACTGGGGCGAGGAAACCCTTGACCTCTCCAGCTTCGAAGTCATCTCCTTCCGGATCCGGACCCGCAAGGAAAGCACCGAGGACATCAGCCTGCAACTGCGCGACTCCCCGGTCTTCGGCCGCGCCACCATGACCAAGCCCCTGCCCCTGATCAAGGGCGGGTTCGTACCGGAAGGCAAATTCACCGGGAATTTCCAGCACATCATCGTCCCAATCTCGCGCCTGATTGCAAACGCCGAAAACTTCCAGCCCGCCATCGTCCGGACCATCCTCGTCTCCGGCGAAACAAGCGCTCCGGCTGAGTATTACATCGACAACATCATCTTTCATGCCTCCGCCGAAGCCGCGGCCGACGACGAGGAGGAATAACCCATGACCATCCTCCACCCCTCCCTGCTGCTGCCGGCCCGGATTCTGGCCCTCCTGCTGGCCGCGCTCCTGCCTCTGGCTGCCCTGGCCGGCCCGGATCCCGCCCTGGAAAAGGTGGACAAGCTGCGCCAGTTGCGACAGTTTGACGCCGCCCTCGCCGGCTATGACGAACTCCTGAAAAAACCCAAAAACTCCCGCGAACGCCAAGTCGGCTGTTATTGGGGCATACTCGACTGCAAGCGCCAGCAGAAAAAGCCTGCCGACGCCCTGGCCGCCATCGACCAGCTCCTGGCTATCCTGCCCAAGGATGATCCCGGGGTGCGCCCCGCCGCCGAAACCCGCTACGACCTGCTCGCCAACTTCAACCGTCACGAAGACGCCGCCAAATATGCCGATGAATGCGCCGAGCTTTTCACGGCCGAACCCGACCTGGCCTCGAACTGGCGCTACCGCGGCGCCACGCGCTGGCTCGCCGCCAAGCGCTATGCCGAAGCCGTCGCGGATGCCGCAAAAGCGGCGGAAATCGCGCGGCAGACGGAAAACCGGTTCCGCCTTGCCGACAGTCTTTGGCTGACCACTGACATCGCCCTTGCCGCCAACGAACCGGAAAAAGCCCTGCCTCCTCTGCGCCGCCTCCTCGAATTCAAGGAAGAGGAATTCCAGGGCGATTTCCGGCTCCGGAACCAGAACCGCCTCGGCGAATGCCTGGTGAAACTCAACCGCCTCCCCGAAGCGCGCCAGACCTATGAATCCTTTATCGCCGCCGAACCTTCCGCCGAAATCCGCCTGCGCTGGCGGTTCGCCATTGCCCGGACATGGCAAACGGAAAAAAATGTCCCGGCCCTGCTGGACGCGTTGGACAAGGTGCTGACCGGCCAGGCGGACTCGACCGGCTACGGTTCCTGGTTTGATGCCCAAAGCCAGATCGCCGATCTCCTGAACCAGACAGGGAACCTTCCCGCCGCCCTTCAAGCCGCCCGCATCTGTTTTGACATGGCCGACTCCAAAGACCGCGTCGCCGCCAGCGCCGGACGCATCGCCCAAATCCTCCAGCAACTTGAAAAAAATGAGGCCGCGAAAAAGCCCGTAGAGCAAAAGCCGGTCGAAAAAAAACCGGAGAACAAAAAGGCGGAGAAAAAACCGGACCTGGGCGCCATCTTCCTCTCCTTCCAACGTCTCGGCCCGGCCGGCACGGATGGCGTTGCGGGAACCGCCGATGACCTGACCAATCCTCTGGATGCATACCCCCGCATCGCCGACCCCGCCCGGGAAAAAATCTTCGCCGCGGCGGAAACCTCTCTCGGCACCGATGTCGACGCCTTGATCCAACGCGGCTTGATGCGGGCCGCCCTGGGACAGAAAAAAGAAGCCTGCTCCGTCCTCCTGGAGGCCTTCCGCCGCGCCGCCGGGAAGGAAATCGAGCCAGCCGCCAACGCCCTGCTATTCATCGGCGTCCGCGACGTCCGCGGTCATGGCGCCGACCTGAGCACGTTCGTCCCCTTCCTCGCGTACGGCCCAACGGGGGCAGACGGAAAATCAACCCTGCAGGATCCTTTTGCCGCGCTTGCGCTTCCGCCTCCCGGACTGCCGTCTCCGGTCGCCGACAGCGAAGCCTTGCGCGATCTGCGCCGGCGCCTGGAATGGGTCGTGGAGGACACCAACTGGCCGGAAAATGGCCGGCGCGACGCCATCACCGCCCTGCTGCGCGTCCACGCCGCACTGGGCGATGGGGGAGAAAAAAACGTGCTCGACTGGTACGCCTCCCGCTACTCCGTAGAAAAGGACGGAACCGTTCAGGCGGGGCTGCTCTCCGGCCTCCTGGCCGCCGCGCGCCGCGGCGAAATCCACTGGGGCGCCACCCGCCAGTATCTGGCCGCCACCGCCACCTTGTCCCCTGCCCTCCAGCGCTGGGCCGAACAGCAGGCAACCAAGCCCTCCCCGAACAGCCCTTTCATTCTCATCATGAAGCTCGAAAGTACCACCAAAGCCACGGCCATGTTCCACCGGTGACGGGACCGGTCGGAGTCTTTTTTTACGCGCGGCCTCCACACCGTGGAGTGCGGCGAGCATCGCCGCCATTTCATTCCGGCGGAGCCGGCTCCGAGTTCCGTTGTCCGGAAGCCCGCTTCCAGAGCGAAGCCCTTCGAAATGCAGAAACGGGTTTATGGTAGCGGCCGCCGACGATTCCCCACTCCCGCCGCCATCACGTCATCATGACCACCGCTTCAAACGCCCTCTCCAAACCGCACACCGTCTGGATCTTTGCCGGCGAATCTTCCGGCGACCTCTACGGCGCCCGCCTGGCCCGTGAACTTCTCCGCCAGGCCTCCGGCCTACGGCTGCGCGGCATGGGCTCCCATGCCATGCGCGAGGCCGGCGTGGATCTGATCGTGGACTCGTCCGAACTCGGCGTAGTCGGTCTCGTCGAGGTATTCAAGCATATCTTCACCTTCTACCGCATCTTCCACGACCTGGTCCGCCGCGCCGCCGCGGAACGCCCGGACGCCATTGTTCTCATCGATTATCCCGGATTCAACCTCCGTTTCGCGAAACAGATGAAGACCCTCGGCATCCCCGTGGTCTATTACATCAGCCCGCAAGTTTGGGCCTGGGGCCGGCGCCGCATCCCGGAAATCGCCCGGACCGTGCGCCGGATGCTGGTGATTTTTCCGTTTGAACCTGAAGTCTACGCCGGCACCAGCCTGGACGTCCGCTTCACCGGCCATCCGCTCCTGGAAATCCTGGCGGAAAAACGCAGCCCGGCCCTGGCCCGCGACCCGCACACCATCCTCCTGCTGCCCGGCAGCCGCGTCAGCGAGATCGACCGCCTTCTGCCCGATGTCGCCCGCACTGCTGCCGCCCTCCGCGAACGGCATCCGGAACGGCGCTTCATCCTGGCCGCGCCCAACCCGCGCATCGCGGATCTCTGCCGGGAACGGCTCGGCGCCCTTGGCCCGGCCGTCGCCGCCGCCAGCATCGAAGTCGTCGTCGGCGAAACCCAGCGCTGGATGCAGAAAGCCGCCGTCGGCCTGGCCGCCAGCGGCACGGTGACCATGGAGGCGGCCATCCTCGGCCTGCCCCTGGTCGTGGTCTACCGCGTCAACGCCATCACCTACTGGCTCGGCCGCATGGTCGTCAAGCTCCCCCATTTCACCATCGTCAATCTTGTGGCCAAGCGACTAGTATTCGAGGAATTCCTCCAGGGCAACGTCACCGCCCGCGTCCTCGCCCCCGCCCTGGAACGAATCCTGCCCGGCGGCGAGCGCCACGCCGAAGTTGAAGCCGGCATGCGCGACGCCGTAGCCAGTCTGGGCGAAGCCCGTCCCGCCAGCGCCAATGCCGCCGCCGCCGTCCTTGAACTGATTTAACAGAAGGCGCAAAGGCACAAAGAAAACACTTTCTCCGCGTCTTTGTGCCTCTTGTTAAAAACCATAAGAACCCCGCCATGACATCCCTCACCGATTACGTCTTAAACCTGACCAGCCTTTACCAAGACGCCGCGGCCCTGCCGCCGCCTGCGCCAGCCAACACCGACCTGTCGCCGCCACGGACTGACGCGCCCACGGCCCTGATCTTCTCCCCGCATCCCGATGACGAATGCATCACCGGCACCCTGCCCCTGCGCCTGCGCCGCGAGCTCGGCTGGCGCGTGGTCAACGTCGCCGTCACCCAGGGCAGCAACCGCGCCCGCCAGGCCGGCCGCTGGCAGGAACTGACCGACGCCTGCGCCTTCCTCGGCTGGGAAACCATTCAGACCGCCCCCGGCGGCCTGGAAGGGATCACTCCGAAAACCCGCGATGCCAACCCCATCGCCTGGGCCGCCGCCGTCGCCGTCATTCGCGACATCCTGCTCCGTTTCCGCCCCGCCGCCGTCTTTCTGCCCCACGCCAAAGACTGGAACGGCACCCACATCGGCACCCATCTCCTGGTTCTGGACGCCCTGCGCGCCGACGGCCCGGACTTTTCCTGCCGCCTGGTTTACACCGAGTTCTGGAGCGCCATGGACAACCCCAACCTTCTCGTCGAGTCCACCCCGGAACAGACCGCCGCGCTGGTCACCGCCCTGGCCCTGCATACCGGCGAGGTCGCGCGCAATCCCTACCATCTCCGCCTGCCGGCCTGGATGATCGACAATGTCCGCCGCGGCGCCGAGCTTGTCGGCGGCCAGGGCGGCGCCGCCCCATCCTTCCTCTTCGGCACCCTCTACCGCTTGGAACACTGGACCGGCAATGCCGCGGAACCTGCCCTCCCCGCCGGCCGCTTCCTCCCCGCCGGCCCCGACGCCCTGCGCGACCTGTTCGTCCCTTGACGAAAGAACTGGCACGAAGGGGATGACGAATTTGTAATGGCTCAAGTTACGGGAGTGGCAAAGGCCGAAAAGGCCTGTGGTCTGTGGGTCCGTGGGAAAGCATGGATGAGAATGAAAAACTGCATTTCAGCACTCCTCTTCACCACAAGCCTACAGACATACAGACCTACAGACCCGTCTCGCGTCTTGGCCATTCCCCCTCCGTCTGAGACATTACACAAATTTTCTGGCTGGCGCTTGCATCTCCGGGGGATCGGGGTTATGGTTCAACAGTTTCGGCACTTATGCCGGGTTCGCAGGCTGGATTTTTTTCCCCTGTGTCCATTCTCCCGCCGCCGGGTGCTTTTTGCGCGCGGCCATATCATCCGTGGATCTCATGTCAGGCATGCGGTTGATCGGCATCACCGGTAGCATCGGCTCAGGGAAAAGTACTGTTCTCCGCTGGTTGGCGGATCATGGTGCTAAGGTCTGGGATGCCGACGAGGCGGTTCACCGCCTTTACCGGCCCGGGCAGGAGGGATGGAAGGCGATACAGGCGTTATGGGGTGAAGAAATTCTGGATGCAGACGGCAGGGTGAACCGGAAACGGATTGCGGCCCGGGTATTCGGACAACCGGAAGAACGGCGGCGACTCGAGGCGGCAATTCATCCACTGGTACTTCAAGACCTGCTCCGTACGGCCGGAGACCTACAATCAACTGGCGCCCTCTGGTGCGCGGCGCCCCTCCTGTATGAAGGAGGTTGGGAAAAGGAATTCACCACCATTGTCTGCGTATGGAGCCCGCCGGAGCTGACCCGGGAACGACTGAAATCACGAGGGTTGACGGACGCGGAAATCTCCGCCCGGTTCGCCGCCCAAGAGAACCCTGACGAAAAATTACGCCGCGCCGACCATGGCGTCATCAATTCCGGCAACCTGGAACTTCTGCACGAGCAGTGCCGCCGGCTCTACCAACTACTTCTTCACATTAATCCCTGAGCATGACAAAGGAATCTCCGTGATGGCCGAAAATCAAGAATTCACCTCCCCGACGCAGCCGGATCTGCCGGTGGCCTCAAACTCCGCGGAAAGCGCCGGCGCTCCGGCGCCCGTCCGCCGCCGCGGCCGTCCGCCGGCCGCAGCCAAGGCCTCCCGCCTGGCCGCCCAGAAGAGTTCCGAACCGACCGCCCCGACGGCGTTCGCCCCTCCGTCACCGGCCCCGGCTCCGACGCCGGCGCCGCCCGCTCCCGCCGCGCCGCCGCCATCCGCTCCCGCCGCCGAAGCCGGATTCGCCCCGGCGCCCTCCGCCGCCAGTCCGGCCCCCCGGCCGGAAGCGCCGCTCACGCCGCCCGCTCAGGCGCCTTATGCAAATCCCCAGAACGGCAATCCCGGGAACCGCGGCAACACTCTGAACAACAACAACTACCGCCATCACAACCAAAATCCGCGCCACCATGGACCGCAACCCAGACATCACCATCGCGACCGCAACGAGCGCTTTGAACGCAATGACCGGGACCGCCGGCCACAGCCGCCGCAACAACCACAGTCTATACACCCGAACTATGACGACGGCGCCGAACTCGACGCCCGTGACTTGGCGCGCGGCGGCGTAACCTATTCCCTGGCCGACCTTCAGGCCAAAACCATGACGGAGCTCACCCAGTCCGCCATCGAACTCAATATCGAAGGTGTCGGCACGCTGGACAAGCACGACATCATCTTCGCCATCCTCAAGGCCAGCACCGAAAAGAGCGGCCTCATTTACGGCGGCGGCTGCCTGGAAGTCCTGCCCGACGGGTTCGGCTTCCTGCGCCTCCCCGAGTTCAGCTTCAAGCCCTGCCCCGAAGACATCTACATGAGCCCCTCCCAGATCCGGCGCTTCAGCCTGCGCACCGGCGACACGGTGATGGGCTCGATCCGGGCGCCCCGCGAAAAAGAACGCTTCTTCGCCATGCTCAAGGTAGACTCGGTCAACGGTCAGGCCCCCGAACTCAAAAAGAACGCCACCCCCTTCGAAAGCCAGACCGCCTATTTCCCGACCAAGCGGCTGCCCCTGGAAGTCGGCCCGGGCGAACTCTCCACACGGGTCCTCGACCTCGTCACCCCCCTCGGCCGCGGTCAACGCGGGCTCATCATCGCCCCGCCCCGCACCGGCAAAACCATGCTCCTGCAAAAAATCGCCAACAGCATCACCGCCAATTCCAAGGACGTGGATCTCATCGTGCTGCTCATCGACGAGCGCCCCGAAGAAATCACCGACATGAAACGCAACGTCAAGGGAGAGATCCTCAGCACCACCTTTGACGAACCCGCCGAACGGCACATCCAGGTTGCCGAACTGGCCTGCGAAAAGGCCAAGCGCCTGGTCGAGATCGGCCGGCACGTGGTCATTCTCCTGGATTCCCTCACCCGCCTGGCCCGGGCCTGCAGCAGTCTGGACACCCATGCCGGACGCGCCGCCACCGCCACCGTCAGCGAACCCGCCATCCACAAGCCCAAGCGCTTCTTCAGCGCCGCCCGCAACCTCGAAAACGGCGGCAGCCTGACCATCCTTGCCACCGTCCTGATCGAAACCGGCAGCAAGCAGGACGACGCCGTGTACGAGGACTTCAAGGGCACTGGCAATCTGGAAGTGATCCTGGACCGCCAGCTTGCCGACAAGCGGGTGTTCCCGGCCATCAACATCGAAAAAAGCGGCACCCGCAAAGAAGAACTCCTGCTGCGGCCGGACGAACTTGAACGGGTTTGGGCCCTGCGCCGCGTACTTAACGGCATCCCCGCCAACGAAGCCATGGAACTGCTCCTGAGTAAACTCAAGAAGACCCGGAACAACGTTGAATTTCTGATGTCTCTCCAAGTGTGAGGCAGAATTGCCGGCTTGCTGTATACTACCGGTGAAATGACAACCCGTTCCCCGCGGAAAGGAAACGGCAATGGAAACCATCCTCTGCCCATATTGTGAATGCAAAGTCCGGATGGACGACGTGGATGATGAAGGCGGCGTCTGCCCCGAATGCGGCGCCTTGATCACCGGGTCGATCCTGTTTGATCGCGAAGACGATCTGGATTCGCTGGACGGTGAAGAAACCGAAGGCGGAACCATCGAGGACGAAGACCTCGACGACGACCTCGACAATCCCCATCGCCGCCGGCGCCGTCGGCAGAACTGACGCCCGGGCTCCGTACGCCCGAACGGCATCCGCCGCCAACCCCGCCCCTAACCCGGCGTGGTTGGCGGGTTTGTTAGGGACGAAAAGTCTTTTCCTTTTAGCGTCCCAGGGGTGCTGGTAAGGATTTCCCCACGGACAAGTACAAACCATAGCCCGGGTAAGCCGGCCGCAAAGATTGCCTAGCACCACAAACGTGGTTCCGGCTTGGCCGGGCTAGGCTCAGCGGCATTCCTGACGGAGCCGGGACCAGACGGGTTCGGGGATCACGGCGCCGGTGACCTGGACCACGGCGGAAGAGGCGCGCGCGCCGAAATCGCCGCACTTGGCCCACGATACGCCGTTCAGCCAGCCATGATAGAAACCGGAAGCCCAGAGATCGCCGGCGCCGGTGGAGTCAATGGCCTGAACCAGGTGGGCCGCGACCGCAACCGTCTCGCCGCCGCTGCGGATCAGGGCGCCGCGCTTGCCGAGCTTGACGCAGGCGATCGGGACCAGCTTGGAAAGTTCGTCGAGCCCGGCCTGTTCGCCGCGGCCGCCGGCAAAGGCGGAGGCTTCATCCTCGTTGGCGAAGACCACGGTGACATAGTCCCGGAGCAGGTCCGGCAGGATGTCCATGGACGCCTTGACGACTTCGGGGGCGGCCAGGTCCAGGCCGATCTTGAGGCCGGCGGCCTTGGCCAGATCCAGTGCCCGGATCATCAGGGCGCGGTTAAACAGGACATAGCCTTCGATGTGGAAATGGGTGCAGCCGGCGAAGTCCGCGGCCGTCAGTTCTTCCGGCGCCAGGGTCATGGCCGCGCCGAGGTAGGTGCGCATGGTGCGCTGCGAGTCGGGCGTGATCAACGAGAGGCAGCAGCCGGTGGGTTCGGCGGGGGCGGTCTTGAAGGCGCGGGTGTCAATCCCCGCCTCTGCCATGGCGCGGCGGTAAAAGCTGCCTGCGTCATCCGCGCCGATCTTGGCGATCATGGCGGACGGCACGCCGAAGCGCGCCGCGCCGACGATGGTGTTGGCCGCGGAGCCGCCGGGGGCCATCTGCGCCTGGCCCGGCAACCGGCCGACCAGTTCCTCCATGCCGGCGCGATCCACCAGTTCCGTCCCGCCCTTGAGGCCGGACACGGTGCGGAGAAACGCTTCCGGCACATGCGCCAGTTCGTCTAACAGGGCGGAGCCGAGGCCGAGAAGGCGCGGTGGGGGGGTGACGGGGTGACGGGGTGACGGTGTAACGGTCGGCTGGGGCATGGGTGGGTGTCCTTTGGCGGTTGGATGGTCAGAACCGCGCGGGTCACCAAGCGGACTCTTTTGATCTTGAATTTGGTGCCCAGAAAAGTCCGCTTACTGACGTGCGCGGTTCTGACAGAGGGAAAGTCCGGTTACTGACGTGCGCGGTTCTGACGGAAAAAGAGGCCGCGAAGAGCACGAAGTCGTAAACGGGAGGATCGACGAATTTGGTCGGTGAGTGAAAACTTCTCACTCACCGGCCAAACCTTGGAAACGTCAAAAATGGCCTGCTGCCACCGGAACTGTTCTTGGTAGACGTCCAAGTCACGGTACCGCTGCACCCGGCTCCCCATTCCCAGCTCCCCCCACCGTCACACCGTTTTACTTCTTCCCAACGGCCTTGGCGGCCTTCTGCAGGATCTTGACCTTGTCGGTCTTCTCCCACGGGAACTCGGCGCGGCCGAAATGGCCGTAGGCCGCCGCCGCGCGGTAGGACCAGCCGTTCTTCTGCGGATACTTAAGCTGGAGAACCTTGATGATTTCGGCCGGACGGAAGTCGAAGACCCCGCCGTTGAGCACGATCTCGGCCAGTTTCTGGTCGGAGAGCTTGCTGGTGCCGAAAGTGTCGACGTTCAAGCTCAGGGGCCGGGCGATGCCGATGGCGTAGGCCACCTGGATTTCGCACTTCTCGGCCAGGCCGGCGGCGACGATGTTCTTCGCGGCGTAACGGCACATGTAGGCGGCCGAACGGTCGACCTTGGACGGATCCTTGCCGGAGAAGGCGCCGCCACCGTGGCAGCCGACGCCGCCGTAGGTGTCGACGATGATCTTGCGCCCGGTCAACCCGGTGTCGCCATGGGGGCCGCCGACCACAAAACGGCCGGTGGGATTAATGTAGTAGGCGATCTTGTCATGCAGGAATTTGGCGGGAATCACTTCCTTGACGACTTGTTTGACGATCTTCAACAACCAGCCGTCCGGCATGTCTTCCGTGTGCTGGTGGGAGACCACGACGGTCTGGACTTCGACCGGCTTGCCATTGTCATAGAGGAAGGAGACCTGGCTCTTGGCGTCCGGGCGCAGATACTTGTACTTCTTCTCATCCTTGTGGCGCAGTTCGGCCAGGCGGGCAACGATCTTATGCGCGTAGAGAATCGGGGCGGGCATCAGCTCATCCGTCTCATTGACGGCATAGCCGAACATCATGCCCTGGTCGCCGGCGCCCTGTTCCTGGCTCTGGCTGGTCGTGGCGGTCACGCCCTGGGAAATGTCCGGAGACTGGGAGTGGACGCAGACAAAGACCTTGGCGGCGGCGGCGGAGAAGCCGATCTTGGGATCGTTGTAGCCAATCTCGGAGGTCACCTGCCGGGCGATCTGCTCCCAGTTGACCTTGGCCTTGGTGGTGATCTCGCCGGAGATGACGACCAGGTCGGT
>CAITSE010000167.1 GCA_903894975.1 uncultured Lentisphaerota bacterium | reverse complement strand
GTGAGCTTCTGTTCAAATTCTTTTGAGTTACCTTAAATTATCCTGTTTCTCCCAAGATTGAATGTCCGCTTTTATCGAAAACTTGTACTATCTTATGATTCTCATGAAAGGCCTCAAGCATTGGTTCGTCCCGAATGCCGCGCCCGCGGAAGATTTCCGGGTGCGCGGCATCGGCGTGCGCGAGAGCATGCCGTCTTGCGTGGTCAACCGTCCCAGGGGCACGGCGGACTATCTGTTCATGTTCTTCTATGACGCCGTGACCATCGAGCAGGACGGGCGGGCGGAACGCGTTCCGCCTGAGAGCTTCCGGGTCTGGGAGCCGCGGCAACGTCAGGATTATGGCAATCCCGAGGAGTCCTGGAACCATTCCTGGATTCACTGCGACGGCGCGTTTGTGGCGGAGGCGCTCCGGGAAACCGGGCTGCCCGTGAACCGCACGGTTCGCCTGTCCGACCCGTCGGTGATGGAGAAGAACCTGTTGGAACTGCACGGCGAACTGACCGGCCATCATCCGCTCGACGCCGGCATCGCCAAGGATCTGTTCCGGGTACTGCTGCGCCGCCTGGCCCGGGCCGCGGCGGGGCCGGCCGGCGAGTTGGCGCCGGAGCGGTTTCTGGCGCTGAAACGGCATCTGGAAGCTCATTTCACGCAACCGTTTTCGTTAAAAGAGATGGCGGACCGGGTGCATCTGTCCGTCCCTCATTTCTGCAGCGAGTTCAAGCGTTATTTCAACGTGCCGCCGCTCGAATTCCTGATCCGCCTGCGGATGCATGTCGCGGCGCATCACCTGGGCAATCTCAGCCACTCCATCACGGAAGTGGCGGAGATGGCGGGATACACGGATCTTTTCTACTTTTCGAAGCGTTTCAAGAAATGGTACGGCATGAGCCCCCGCGCCATGCGCGCCGCCCTGGCCGCCGGCAGCCGATCGGGTTTGAACCGCTAATGAATGCTAACGGGCACTAACCATGAGATCCCCGGCCTGCATCCATGACTGTCGCGGCTCTAAAGCTCGTTTGAGTTGCGGGCCTGTGCCCCAACGGGGCTATATCCCAAAGCCCAGGGTTGCGCCGGAAACGGCGCTACCCTGGGGCATAATCATAACGCCCGTACTACCCCAACGGGGTTGCGTGATGGTGACGCAACCCCGTGGGGGTTGAACCGTTATGCGATGGATGTCCCAGGGTAGCGCTGTCGCGCAACCCTGGGCTTTGGGATATAGCCCCGTTGGGGCATCCTGATGAAACCCGTTTTTCGCCACACAAGAACACAAGGATACACCAAGAAGAGAGCCCTACCTTTGTGCTTCTTGGTGATCTTTTGTGGCAGTCAAAACCGGTTTATGAATGATCCGGGCTACAGGGTTTCGAGGAAGGCTTCGAGGCGGACGCGGAGTTGTTCGGTGTCTTCCAGGCTGTAGTCGGTGCGCAGGTTGAGGAAGGGAATCTTGCGGTCCTTGAGCACTTGGTTGAGGCGGTAGGCCTCGATGTCGAAGAGCTGGCAGAGGCGCAGGCTGTAATTGACCACGCCGCGGGCGCGGTGTTCCTTCACCAGTTCCAGAACGCGGGTGAGCCTGGTGCCCTGGGAGATGAAGCACGGACAGGGCGAGGCGAAGATGTAACGTAGGGCCAGGGCGCGCAGGAGCGCGTTCCAGCCGGTTTCCTCCACGACCACGGGATCGAAGCCGCTCTGGGCGCCGGTGCAGAGGGTGTCCGCCACCACATCCGCGCCGCATTCCTCGATCAGGTTGAGCGCCTTGAAGTTGGGCCAGATGATGGGCGCGCCGGTGAGGACCAGGCGCGGGCGGATCCGTTCGCGTTCCGGCTTGAACGTCCGCGCCTCGGCCAGAACCTGCTCCACGCGCCGGGTCCACTCCTCCGGATCGGCGCCGGCGGACGCGGCCTGGATGATCACAAACAGGTCGCGCACGGACAAGGCCGCGGGCTGGGCGGAGCGGACCTCCTGCAGGGCGCGGACCAGCCGGGTCTTTTCCTGACCGAGCCGGATCTGGGCCAGCAGGCCGCGGGCGGAGAGCTTGTGCCCGGTGGCTTGGCCGAGAAAGGCCGCGAGCCGGTCCAGGTCCGCCGCCATCGAGGCGGTGTGACGGCCGGGATCCTGTTCGCGCGGCAGGTTGAGGATGAAGGTCGGCTTGTAGTCGGCCAGGATTTCGCCGAGCTTGGTCTTGGCGTCGCAGCTCGTCGGAAGCACATAGGCGATGCAGCGGCTGGCGGGGCTGGCGGGATCGAGCAGTGAGGCGAACGAGGCCTTGGCCAGCGGGCAGATGTCGCCGGAGAGCACTTCCTCGCCGGTCTGGACCAGCGCGGCATTGCCGCAGCCCAGACGCACCGGCACCGCGCCCGCGGCCCAGATCAGTTCCGTCGGAACGAGATTGCAGAAATAGCCGATCCGCGGCCGGGTGTCCGCCGCGGCGGCCGCGGCTCCTTCGCCGCCCCCGGCCAGGATGCCCTCGAACCATTCGATGCCAGTGGGGCGCCGGCGCAGCGCCGCCTGCAAGTCGCGCTGCTGACGGATGACCAGGAGCCGGCGCTTTTCCACGCCCGGATTCAGGGCCTGGCGCGGCGGCAGCGGATAGCGCTCGTCAAACTGGGAGGATCGGCTCATGAGATCTCAATATAGCGCCGCCAGCCCGTCCAAAGGACACGGTTGCGATCAGCTTGTAGCCACGGGCGTGCCGCCCGTGTTCCCACGCGCCGCACAGCCCCGCGAAACCGGCAGTAGGGGCGAAAAATATTTCGCCCTTCGCCCGCCGCGGGAACGTGGTGCAACCACGTTGCGACACCGACACAGGCGGCGCCGGTGGCGACAGGGGTTATGCGGAGGTTCAACGTCCCCAACGGGAACCCACATGTCCAGCCCAGGAGCGCACGCCCCTGGGAGACTCAAAATCCAAAGAGCTTCGTCCCTGAAGGGGACGCACCTCTTCCTGGGAACAAGAGAGTATGGCCTGGGTTGACGCATGATCCTGTGGCAACCCTACAGGCATGCGCGTAAACTTAAGGACTTGAGTCTCCTTGTGCCGATGCGCAGCATCTTTGGAGTGCAGTGGCTTGACACCGCCTTTTCCCGCCGGTGGAACCGGCCTCCTGTTTCCGTTTCCGCTTCTGTCAGGGCGTGGGAGTCGAACTACGCGTGGGATGGCGGCTCCGCCGCCGGGGAAAGCGGCGTCAAGCCGCCGGCACTCCAAAGCGGCGCAGCCACCGCAGTAAATAC
>CAITSE010000166.1 GCA_903894975.1 uncultured Lentisphaerota bacterium | reverse complement strand
GTCGAGCCACCGCACTCCAAAGATGCTGCGCATCGGTACAGGGAGACTCGAATCTTTAAGTTGACGCGCATGCCCGAAGGGGCTTAATTCTTTTTGTTTCCCCTGTCCTGGGGCTCACGCCCCAGGCTACTCACTACCGCCCCGCCGGGGCTCCCATCCACGCGAACTCCAATCACATATTTTCCGGGTTCGGGAATTATCCAGGATAGCGCCAAATGAATCCGTGACGGCATTCCGTCACCACTCGATCAGGACCAGTTCCGGCGGACAGAACACGCGCCGGTGCAGCAGCCCGGGCCCGGCCAGACCCAACCCGGCGCTCACCAGCATCCGGACCCCGTCGCGGCGACGATACAGGCCGTGTTCGAACTGCTTCCAGTACGGCGTCGAGGTCACCAAGGCGCCGAAGCCGGGGATGCGGATCTGGCCGCCGTGAGTGTGTCCGGCGAGCACTAAATGCCCCAGAAAGCGCCCCGCCGCGGGAGCCACGGCCGCCGGAGAATGGGCCAGGCCAAGGACCAAGGGCAGCCCCCTCAACGGTTCGGCGCAATCGGAATCCGGACAGCCGGTCCGAACATCGTCCAGTCCGTAGAAACCCGGATCCCCGGCAACCGAAGGTAAACGGAACTCGTTCACGAGCAGATTGAAACCGACGCTGGCAAAGGCTTGCCGCCACCAGTCCGTGGATTCATGGCAGCGGTGTTCCCAATTACCCGGCACAGCCAACCGGCCGCGGCCGGCCTCAAGCCGGCGCAGAATCTCCAGAGCCGGCGCCACAAAGCGCGGATGCCGCGCCAGGTCGCCGCCAAAAACCAGCCAGTCCGGGCGCAGGCTGTTCATGGCTTCGACCAGGCCGGCCGCAGGCCCGGCGTCCAACTCTTCCCAGTGCAGATCGGAGAAGAATAGCAGCCGTCGGCCCAACCCGGCCGGAGCCGCAGCTACCGCCGGCAGTCGGAGCCTGACCAGCACTCCGGCCCAGGCAGTACGACCGGAGCCGGCCTGCAACCGTTCCGTACAGACCGGCAACGTCCGGTCGCGGGACCAATCCGGGGCGGATTTTGGCCAAAAACGCATCAGCCTCCGCCCTCCTCCGGCAGATGCCAGACCAGGGTGAAATCGTTGGGGAGATAATCGTCGATCACCTCCACGCTCCGGCCCAGCCCGGAAAAACGCCGGCGGATGTCGGCCGGATCGTAATAATGGCAGAGCGGATATTTCGGCGCCGTCCGCACATGCAACAGGTTCACGACCAGCCGTCGTCGGGTCAGCCGGGCCAGGGCGGGCAACGCCTCGTCCAGGAAGGCCTCGTTATTGCCAAGTTCGAGGTTGAAAAGACCGGACGAGAAAACCACGTCAAAGGCGCATGGCGGAAACGGCGCGGCATGAAACAGATCGGCCAGCAGCAAATCCGCGCCCGGTTGCCGGCGCCGGGCTTCATGCAGGACCGCCGGGGTCAGATCACAACCAGTGTACTGGACGGACAGCCCCTGCCAGATCAGCCACTGCCGCAATTCCGCCAGGCCGCAACCGGCGTCCAGAAGGGTCAACCGGTTGTGAGTTGCGGGTTGCGGGTTGCGGGTTACGGGTTGCGAAGAGGGGGAGGAGACGGGCGCGGACAGGTCGCGCAGGACGCGGCCAAGCACGGCGAATCGCGCCTCCTGCGCCTCGGCGCTGGCCCAGTCGAGAATCTCATGCCCCGGCCGGTCCGGATGCACCCGCGGCGTGTAATGCCGGTGAATATGCTCGCGTCGACTCATACCCAAGCCCCCCCGCCAAGCCAAAAACTCAACCAAGTCGTAATCAGGGGGCGGCGTCCTCCCGCCCCCTGAATCCCCCTGGAGGGTGGCAGTGGCCACGTTTCCATTTGGAAGAGCAGGAGTTGCGAAATTCGCCGGCGGCCCTGCGCGTGGTCAACTTGCTTGCGCCTTATCCGCCGGCGAACTTCGCAACTCCCGGCTGTTCGAAAACGGAAATGGGTCAACGACCCTCTCCAGGGGGGCTCGGGGGGAGGGGAGAATGCCCTCCCCTCGATTCCGGATTGGATTTGGTTTGGCATTACGGGGTTTCTTCGGTTAGTTCGGCGGCGGTGAGGAGGTGATCGTAGAACGCTTCGCCGCCGAGGGCGATGGACCAGGGCAGGAGTGCGCCGCGCGAATCCCAGTAATCCAGGCCGGGCAGGTGCAGACAGCGCAGCGCGTGTTCCGCCAGGGTGCGCGTCCGTTCCCGGTCTAGTGGGCGCAGCTCATCCCAGAGCTGTCCGGCCGCGGCGCGGGTGGCGGGGTCGCGGGCCAGTTCACGCCGGCGCGTTTCCAGGTCTGCGGCGCGGGCGCTCGCCTCCGGCAGCAGCCGGCGCAGCACGGTTTCGCGCCCCTGCGGCGTCCGCAACGCGTCGAGATCCTGCTGCGCGTTCCGTTTCGCCACCGGGAATTCCCGGGCGAACGCGTCCGCGGTCAGTTCCGGTGCGGAAAAGAACGGTCCCAGCCATTCCGGCAACCGCAAAAGCGTCGGACATCCCAGCCAGCGGTCCAGAAAACGGAAGCGCACACGCAGCACCGGGTGCGCCGGCGCCGTCAGCAACCCGGCGGCGCGCAGGCGCCGTTCCAGGGCGAACGCCGCGGGCATGTACAGTGAGCCCTGGTGCGGCAAGGCCAACGGCAGGCCGCCCGGCTCGATCCGCGCTTGAAGAACGAGCAGTAACGCCTTTCCCGCGAGACAGATCAGACCGTCTGCGCGCATGGCATCCAGCGGCGGCCGCCCGCCCGGTTCCAGAGCCCAGCTCCGGCCGGCGGCGACGAGCCGGGCGCCGTCCAAGTTCAGCCCGGTCCGGAACAAATGTCCGTCTGCGCCGCGCCAGACCGCAAAAAACGGCAACTCGCCCGCGGCCGCCTGGAGCGGTTTCAGGCCACAGGCCGTCTCGGCCACGGCGGCGTTGTAATGCGCGGTCCACTCGGCCGACTGCGCGAGAAAATCCGCCAGAAGCCGGTGCCGCGGCAGGTCGGGCCCGCCCTCGGCAAACCATTCCGAGGTCGTTGTCACGCGGACTCGGTCCGCCGGCAGATGCCGCCCCATCCAAGCTTGGTAGAACCGGACCAGCGGCGCCGCGGCATAGGCGGACAGGTCCCGTTCCATGCAAGCCTGTTCGGTATCGAACCACGCGGTGATCCGGTGTTGCGCGACGGGCTCGGGGAAACGTTCGAGCAGATCCCGGCGGGCGTGATCCAGCAGGTCACGGACAAAAATCGCGCACTCCGCCGTGCCCAGGTCGCCGATGACCCGGTGCCGGTCCACGCCGCCAGCATAACTGCAGCCGGTGAGCTGGAGATTGTCGGAACCGGCGAGGTGCAGATACAGTTCGTCGAGGGTCCAGTCCAGCTTGCGAGCGAGCGCGGCGACGGTGAGGCCGGTGAACGGTTCGAGCTCGCGCGGATTAACCATGTTCCGGCCGAGGAACGCTGTGTAAAAGAGCGCCGCGCCCCAGTCGGAATTGCCGGTGCGATACCAGCGTTCTGGCTCCAGGGCCAGCGCGGCCCCGGCGGCGGGATCGGCGCCCTGACGCGTGAAGGCGACGTCCACGTCCTCGACCGCATGCACCCCGGTCAGCCCGTGCCGCGCCAGCGCCGCCAGCTTGGGCAGCGCGTCCCACAGCACGTTCGAGTTCTGATCGATCGAAATAAAATCCGTTTCAGACATGAAGCGGAATGTACTCTCCGTCCGTCCATGCGAAAGCGGAGCGGAGAGTTGGGGGGATGCCGGTTTCGCCTCCCCCCAACACCCCTCTGGAAAGGGTCTTCGACCCGTTTCCTTTTTTAACAGCCGGAATTTGCGAAGTGCGCCGGCGGCCGGGGCGCAGTCCTCTCACCAACGCCCTTCTCCGCCAGCGGACTTCGCAAATTCGGGCGTTCAAAAGGGAACGAGTGGCGTCCCCCTCCAAGATCGTATGTCAGCTTACGAACCGTCTCACAGGAGAAAAAAAACGACGGAACACAAAGCCCGCACCGCTTTCAGTGCCGTTGCTTTAGTCCATTCACACTCAAACCAGGACAGAAAAACATGAATCAATTCGAGAACATGAATAGCCGCGGGTGCAACCCGCGGTCGCCCGGACACCTCCAGGATCCCCAAAGGGGATACACCTGAATTATGCTGTAACATGTTCACTACAAAAAATATTATGTTTAACCCCTTCCGGGCATGCGCGTCAACTTAAGGTTCAATTTGTTGGTGGGGTTTGTGTTATGGCCGGCTGTCGTCTGGCTTTGGAGTGCGGCGACTCGGCGCCGCTTTTTTTAGCGAGCCTCGGCGCGCGTTCATTTGGCGGGTTGGGTTCGCAGGGGAGCGGCCGCCGAGGCGGCCTGAGGAAAAGCGGCGCCGAGGCGCCGCACTCCAAAGTTTGCTGCCTGTTAATCATAACCTAAACCGCATCAGAGAATTGACCCTGAAGTTGACGCGCATGCCTTCCGGGGTTCGATTCGTTTTTCTTCGATACCGTGGGTTCCACCCACGGCTATTCATGTTTGGGACTTTCTGTCCCGCTACATGGCACTAAAGCAACAGGTCCTGAAGGCGTAACTCCGAACCCGGACGGGCCGGCCCACGTTGGGAGTTCCCACTTCAGTGGGGGCTGTTCCTCCGCGGCATGAGCCCTTGCGGTGACGGGGATGCATTCATGGACTTCAGAACACGGAAAGCCTCCTTCTCGCATTCCCAATCCAAAATCCCCAATCAAAAATCCAAAATTCCTTGACACCCGGATTCCGGCATAGTATTCTTTCCCCGTGCAGCGAACCCTGTGGGAGCCGCAACCGTACGTCCAAAAACCGGCCGGAACCATGCTAAACCTCACCCAAAGCCCCACGCCGCCCCTTTCCCCCGCCGGAACCCTCTCCGGTAACGCCGCCACACCGGCAAGATCGTCCATTTCGGGGTAGTTCCGCGCCATTTTCCCCCCGTATTCCCCCCGTCCAATCCGGCCCGTGAAATCAAAATTCCTATCAGTCATTAGCGTTCATTAGCGGTTGAAAAAGAAACTCCTTGGCGGATCGTTTTTGGTTATCCGCGAATAAACGCGAATGAACGCGAATAGTAGCCTGGTTTGCTTTTTAATTTGGTATTAGGGGGATCGGGGTCGTGTCGGTTTTTTTGAACACTGATGCCGGGTATTTTGCGGGAAATCTGCGAAATCTGCGAAATCTGCGGAGAACGTATTTTCACCGGACTTTTAACCGCGGATAGCGCGGATTTTACGGATAAGAAAAAGCCTTCTCCCTCCGCGCTAACGCGTGATTCCATTCCGATTTTACGCGATTCTGGGGCTGTCCAGCCGGAGCCGGAGGTCGGCGCAGCCGCAAGCGGCGGCATAGCGGTAGATCGTGTCCAGCCGCAAGGCGCGGCCGCTTTCGATCCTGGCCACGGCGCTTTGGGTGACGCCGATGAGGACGGCAATCTCCGCCTGGGTCTTGTGGCACCGCCGCCGGAGCCGGTGCAACTGCATGGCCAGATCATAATTGCGCTCAAATTCTTCATGCTGCCGCATCAATGCGGGACTGGCTTGCCGCCGGGCGCGAATCTCCGCCAAATGTGCAGCGGTGCGCTTCGCCGCCTGCTTCTTGTCCCCAACCCATTCCGGGACAACGGCGTTTTTCTTGCTGGCGTTTTTCATGGGACACCTCTTATCTGTCTTGCCCGCTGCCGTGCCAGACGCAACGCGGCGGAAGGGATGGACTGACTTTTTTTTTCGTAGGCATGCAAGCCATAAATGGTTTCGCCATCGTCATACGCGTAAAACACCCGAACATTTCCACCGCGCCGTATGCGCATGGCAAACAATCCCGGCTCTACCTTTTCCGCGTGGGGCCGAACCAAGAACCCGTCTGCCTGCAAGCGATCCACCAAGTCCACATACTCATCTTGAATGCTCTCCGGTTGGCCCTGGATGAACTTGGCCACCTCCGGATGCTCGATGTATGCTTTCTTGCGTTTCACACCTCACTATATGACAGTAGGCGCATATTTTCAACCCCATTTTCACTCTCCACGAACTCCGCGGCTTCGCGTGAGAAAGAATCGCCGATAAGAAAACGAGGGACAGGAAAACGAGGGACAGGGAAACGATCCTCCCATTCGCGTGCATTCGCGTGCATTCGCGGTTGAAAAAGCAACTCCTTGGCGGACGGTTTTTGGTCATCCGCGAATAAACGCGAATGAACGCGAATAGTAGCCTGGTTTGTTTTTTAATTGGTATTAGGGGGATCGGGGTCGCGTCGGTCTTTTTGAGCACGGATACCGGGTATTTTGCGGGCAATCTGCGCCAAACGGTTTTGTCTGCGCCTTCCGTGTGGAAAGCGGCAACCCCGCCGACGCACCGGAGCTGGCGCCCCTGGTCCGGCAGGCCATCGCCCGCACCCAGGTCATCCCGGACGCCAACCCAACAATCCAAAGTCAGTTCCTGCAGAATGACTGCGCCCAAAAACCCCACCAAAACTTCCGCCGGATGACGTCAGTCAATCACACGCAACCCCTTTTCGGATGGGGTCTAGTTTTTCTCAATAACCAGCGCGGTCTCTCTTGATTTCGCGCCGGCCGAGCCTATCCTAATCCCATGATCGCCCGGCCTCTTCACAGCACATCATTCCGGTTGGAATCCTGTACCCCGACCCATTCCCGGATGACCTCATGCTCATTGTGATCCTCACCGTCCTTGGCATCGCCGCCTCCATCGGCGTCACCTACTATCAGGTTGATAAGCAGGAGCAGGCGGACGCCCAAACCCAGGCGCAGATCACCCAGATCGCCGAGATGCAAAAAAATACCATGGCGCAGCAAAAGCAGATCCTGGCCAACCAGTCGCGCCAGACGGGCACCGTCAAAACCGCCCCGCCCGCCGCCGGACCCAAAACCCGCCCAGCCGGCGCCGCCCCCGCGCCAGCACCCGCCGCCCGTCCCGCCGCCCCGGGCAACGGCCACGAAAGCGTCATCTTCCTCGACAAACCCCTCCCCCCGCCACCTTGAGGGCTGACCGTTTCATACGAATTTCACTTCAACGTTGGACGTTCAATGTTCGACGTTCGATTTTTCTTAGGTGACGTGCCATGCCGACATCCCGGACGCCCCGACCCGTGCCCCGCTGGTGGTGGCTGCTGCTGGCGACGCTGCTGCTCGCCGGGGGAATGTTGCGCGGATTCGGCCTGAACTCGCGCTCCCTGGAATACGATGAAATCTGGACCCTGCGCAGCTATGCCATGGCACCCGTGTCCGGCCTGGATCTGCTGCGGGATCTGCGGGTGCCGAACAATCATCCTCTACACAGCCTGTTGGTGCGCGGCGCCATCCATCTCCACGATTCGCCAGCCATGGCGCGGCTGCCAGCGTTCCTCGGCGGCCTAACCGTGCTGGGACTCCTGCCATGGCTGGCCTGGCGGCTGACCCGGCACCGGAGCGTGGCGCTGCTGACCCTGGCGCTCGCGGCGGGCGACGGCTTCCTGTTGCATTATTCGCAAACCGCCCGCGGCTATTCCCTGCAAACCGCGCTGCTCCTGGCCTTAGTCGCCCTGGCGGTACTGGCGGAAAGCGCCTGGGGACGCCGGCACCCCGGCTGGCTGCTGCCGGCCATGCCGCTCCTGGCCGCGCTGGCGTTGCTGACCCTGCCGACATCTCTGCTCTACCTGCCGTTGATCGGCCTGTTTCATCTGCTGTGGGCCGCCCGTGGCGTAATGGTTCAGACAGGAGGCGTTCCTTGGGAGAGGGAGCCTCTTGCCCCCTTTCTGGCGACTGAACATCCCGCACCTCCGGCAACTGAGCCATTGCCCTGCTGCCGGCATCCATGCGGACTCCGCACGCTGCCGGGATGGTTCGTCCGGGAACGGCCGGGCCGGCTCCTGACCTGGCTGGGGATCCTTGCCGTCGGCGTAATCTGGTGGCTGTTTTTCACCCAGGGGCTGAGAGAGGCGAAAACCACATTTTCGATTCCCCTGCACAGCCTCCGCGACTGGACGGGGTTTGCCTGGGGCGTGCTGACAGGACTGGAAAGCCTCCCGATCCTGGTGCTGACGGCCCTGGGGCTGGGAATCTGCGTCCGCCGCCAACATCCGGGATTGACCCTGGCACTGTGCGGCTGGCTGCTGACGCCGCTGGCGGCGGCGGCGGTCACGGGAGCGGGAGTGGCCCGGGCATATGCTCCGCTGGTGCCCGCCGTGCTGCTGGCGGCGGCCGCAGGCTTGGACGCATTGATCCGGATGCTGGCAAAGCCGCTGGGAGCCAAGGCGCTGCCGGCGCGGCAGGCGCTGCTGCTGGCCGGGGTCGCCGGCATCCTCCTGCCCGCCGGCGCCATACCCTCGCGGCAGACGCCGCCGGACTGGCCGGAGGCCCTGTATCAGGCGCCGCCGGAGCTGGTGGCGGACGCCTGGGTGCTGTCGCCCCCGACCCGCGGGTTTGAACTGCTCTTCGCCGACCCCTCCTGGCCCCAACGCCAGAGCCGGGCCCTGGCGGCAACGCCGCCGTCCGGGCTGATCCTGCTTTCCGAAAAACCCACCACCCTGCCCGGAGGCCTGCCCCCCGCCCTGGGCGACAGCGGTGTGCCCGCCGGGGCAACCCCGGCACCGCTGCGCCTGGGGGCCTTGACGGCGTGGCGGTTCCAACTTGTCCCGGCGATGACCGCCACCGCCCCGGACGCCGCGGCCTGGCTGGCCTGCATCGGCCCCCTGCCACTGGCGGAACGAAATATCTGGGGAAAACGACTCCCCCAAACAACCCCCGGACAACCCTGGCTGCTGGCCAACCCATTCTGGGACTCCAAAGGTGACGGATACGACCTCTGGCTGACCGGAGTCCTCTCCCCCGGCATCGCCGCGCGCCTCCTGGAACTCGAACGCCACTGCGAAGGCCGCCTCCGCCTCTTCCGCGTGGCCGCCCCCGGCCCGCCCGCGGCGGCCAGGTAATACCGAATTCACTTTCCCACTCCGGTTCCTCCGCCCAAAAACGTGAAACAGGCAATCCTGCCTGTGCCCAACGTGATGCGGGCAATCCTGCCCGCCGGCGATTTTCCCTGTCCCTACGGTTTTCTCTGGGAGCGCCGAGTTGCACTCGGCATGTCTTCAGGTTGGGCGCGCCTCTCTGGATCTGGTAGCATTTTCCCCCGTCCCCAATCGCCAAACGCTTCCGGAACCGCTTTTTTTGCCGCGAAAGAACGCAAAGAACACAAAGAAGAGAGGGATCCTGTACCGCTTTGCGATCCATGCGTTCTTTTGCGGCAAAAAATGATTGATGAAACCCAACCCCGGCCGGAATTCTCCGTGCCTCCGTGCCCCCGTGAGAGCCCTCCGGCGAGTTGTGTCTCCCCCGAGTACTGTTTCCCTGTCCCCACGGTGTTCCCACGGTGTTCCATGACGAATTTGCCGCAAAAGAGCGCAACGAACGCTTTACTCAACCCACAACGGAGATTGCCGCCAATTCGGCGGGAAGCCCATTTCCGCGACAGGGATTGCCGGATTGTGGTCAAGTAGATGGCGAAACCGTATCGGCCACTGGCTTTGCGGGGCGACTTGGCGAAGGCAATGACGACATATGGTCAGAATGGCAAAGACCCGCTTATTTTCAATTTTGACGGGCGTATGCCAGTCCGGATACTCATGGATGCGGGGAAGAATCGGCTTCATTCCGTGCTCACGGTTCCACAACCGCCCGTGATGCGCGCAAATGTTGCGCACGGTGTTCAACGTGAGGATCCATGACTCGAAAACTGCGGCCGGCATGCCAAACACGGTGGCAACGGCCTGTTTAACCTGATGCGATGCTCCCCGGAAAAAGGTCAGGACCGTGCCGAAAGACATGATTTCGGCAGCCATCCAAACTGGCAGGGTGTCATGGCTGTCGCCGTACTTGTCCTGGAAGTGCTGCACAAACCGTTCCTTGCTCCGCATGGTTTCTGCCTGGATCCTTTCGACAAACTCCAAGTGACCTTGAAGATCCAGTTTCGGAAGCGATTTGGCATCGGTGGCGTAACCGAAGGGCCCGTGATGAAGCGAATGATGACAGGCTAATTGGGACCGTACGGTAATTTCGATCCGTTCGATGGCGTCCATGACCAACAACCGGAACCGGCGGTCAAAAGCGTAGCGATCCCAGACCGCTTCAATGGTCGTGCCAGGCTTAAAAGTGTCGTCGGGATTGCGGAACGGATACAAATAGCCACTGAGCCGATAGTAGTTGACGGCGGCCAGCCGTTTTTCGATGAGCTCACGATTCCCACCGAGGCCGCGCATGACCAGGCGGTCGGCCTGCTGTGGAAAAGTCAGAGCCGGTTTGTTGTATTTCATACCCCTCCCCAGGAGAAAAGAAAAACCCGCCGAAAGATAGCATGCCTTGCGGCAGAGGCCCGGCGGGTATACTGGGTTTTACCATACACGCCTCGAAGGTATTTTCAACCCGGCAACAAGTTTCCCGGCTTGATTCCAAAGCCAAGTAATACCTGCGTCAAACTCTGGGGCGTCGCTGACATCAAACCAAGTAAGCCCGTGGATTTCGGTGAAGTCTGAACGAAAAAATCCAAAACCCTTTCTGGGCCGAATACGCCACTCCTTGGTGAACGTTACCGTTCCGTCCACCACGCAGGCAATCCCGACCGAGCACGCGCTGGCCCGGTTCTGGTTCGCCGTCTCAAAGTCTATACACGTTATACGCATTAAAGTTTCCCACTTCCCAGTGTTTTATGGGAGACGCGCACTGTTTAACATACCCCGTTTCATTTCCTTGCGGTTTCCGCAATAAAATTACCTTTCGTTAAAAAAGCCCCATTCTGACATAATGGCCTTCGCCCTTGGGGAACGGATCACGTTCGGCCCAACCTTCCAGCTTAAGGTCGGAGATGATATGTTGGCGGGCGGCGGGATCGGCGTCAATTCCAAAGAGCCGGATAGCTTCATTGACTCCGGCTTGATGGTGGCGGACGCGGCGGTGACGCATGCCGTAGTGTTCAACAATTCGTCGAGCCAGCGGTACAGTTCCGCGTAGGGTTTGCCGAAGAGCCGGACGGATTCGGCACAATGTTCTTCGAATTTGGCCATGATGTTAACTCCGATATTTCTCCATGACTTTAACCAGGGAACAGGGACATTTCCTGTCCGGGTTAAAACTGGTTAGGAATTCTGATTCCTCGTTCCGGCGCTGGCGGACAATTTTGTCCCACGCTCTAAATTTGCGACAAACTTGTCGCGTATGGCCGGGCGGGGGCGGCGGATGGTTTTCTGTATCAGTATGATTTATAGTTTGTAACAGGTTTTCAGAACGGGTTGGCACGTTCCTTTCTTACTAGACCGCCACCCACGAACCGCACAACCGCCGCCCGCCGGCGGTCTGGAACGGAAAGGCACGACGGACCATGCAGGACGACCAGTCACACCAGCCGGGGCAACTGCCCGGCCTTGGATTTGGCATTCGCAACGCCGCAGGCTTTCCCGCGGCGCACGGCGTCTACCTCCCGGAAATGGAGAAGGACAGTTGCGGCGTGGGCATGGTCGCCCACCTCGACGCGCAGCCGCGGCACGAACTGGTGCAGCAGGCCATCCAGCTCCTGGTGAACTTGGAGCACCGCGGCGCGCTGGGCGGCGACGGCGCCACCGGCGACGGCGCCGGCCTGCTCCTCCAGGTCCCGGACGACTTTTTCCGGAGCAAGACCGCCGGGCTCGGCTTCGCGTTGCCGCCCGTCGGCGACTATGCCGTGGGCATGACCTTCATCCCCCATGACCGCCAGGTCCGGGCCAAGTGCGTCCGCGAACTCGAACGCAATGCCGTGGCCCACGGCCTGAAGGTGCTCGGCTGGCGCGGCGTGCCCTATGACGACTTCACCCTCGGCATGCTGGCCAAGAGCACCATGCCCTGTTTCGCCCAGGTCTTCATCTCCCGTGAGGAAGTCCCGGCGGACCAGTTCGAACGCAAGCTCTACACCGTGCGCCGCCTCACCGAAAAAGCCATCGCCGCCTGGGCCGACGTGGACGCCAGCCAGTTCTATGTCTGCAGCCTCTCCACCAAGACCATCGTCTACAAGGGCATGCTCACCGGCACCCAGATCCGGACTTTTTACCCGGACCTGAACCAGCCGGAATTCGCCAGCGCCTTCGCCGTGGTGCACCAGCGCTATTCGACCAACACCCTGCCGACCTGGTCCCTGGCCCAGCCGTTCCGCCAGCTCGCCCACAACGGCGAGATTAACACCCTGCGCGGCAACGTCAACCACATGCGCGCCCGGGAGGCCAAGCTCGCCTCGCCGCTGTTCGGCGAGGATCTGGACAGGGTCACGCCGGTGATCGTCGAGACCGGCTCGGATTCCGCCCAGTTCGACAACGCCCTGGAGTTGCTGACCGCCGCCGGCCGCACCCTGCCCCACGCCCTGATGATGATGGTGCCCGAAGCCTGGGGCAGCAAGATCCAGATGAGCGAGGACCGGCGCGCCTTCTACGAGTTCCACAGCGCCTTCCAGGAACCGTGGGACGGCCCCGCCGCCCTGGTCGTCTGCGACGGCCGCTACATCGGCGGCACCCTGGACCGCAACGGCCTGCGCCCGGCCCGCTACACCGTCACCCGCGACGGCTTCGTCGTCCTCGCCTCCGAGTCCGGCGTGCTCGACATCCCGGCGGAGAACATCCGAGAACGCGGCCGCCTCAAGGCCGGACGCATGTTCCTGGTGGACCTGGAGGAGAACCGTATCGTCCCCGACCACGAGATCAAGGCGCGCCTCTCCCGCCAGCAGCCCTACCGCCACTGGGTCAAGGAGAACCGCATCGAACTGCGCGGCCTGCTCAGCCCCTCGCTCCTGCTCCCGGAAAGCTCCGAGAACGTCCGCCGCAAGCAGCACCTCTACGGCTACACCCAGGAAGAACTGAAGATGGTGCTCACCCCCATGGCCGCCAACGGCCAGGAAGCGGTGGGCTCCATGGGCAACGACGCGCCGCTGGCCGTGCTTTCCGAGCGGCCGCAGCTCCTGTTCCATTACTTCAAGCAGCTCTTCGCCCAGGTCACCAACCCGCCCATCGACCCGTTACGCGAAGAACTGGTCATGTCGCTGATGAGCTTCATCGGCCGCGAGCAGAACCTGCTGGCCGAGACGCCGAAGCACTGCCGCATGCTCAAGCTGCACCATCCAATCCTGACCCCGGACGACGTTCAGCGCCTGGCCGACTCCAAGCACCCCGACCTCAAGACCGCGCGGCTGGACGCCACCTATGACGTAACCGCCGGCGGCAAGGGGCTGGAAGCCGGGCTGGACGCGCTCTTCGCCAAAGCGGATGAGGCGATCCGCGGCGGCGCCGCGCTGCTCCTCCTCTCCGACAAGGGCGTCACCGAGAACCGCGCCCCGATCCCCGCCCTGCTCGCCGTCTCCGGCCTGCACCATCACCTGATCCGCGCCGGCCTGCGCACCGACGCCGGCCTGGTCATCGAGACCGGGGAGGCCCGCGAGGTCATTCACTTCGCCGAGCTTATCGCCTTCGGCGCAAACGCCATCTGTCCGCACGTTGCCTTCTCCACCATCCGCGACATGGCCCTGCAGGGGCAGCTCGACAAGACCGCCTCCGCGGAGGCGGCCCTGGACAACTACCTCAACGCCATCAAGAAGGGCTTGCTCAAGACCTTCAGCCGCATGGGCATCAGCACCATCCGCAGCTTCTTCGGCTCCCAGATCTTCGAGGCCGTCGGGTTAGGCCCCGTCCTGATGCAGAAATACTTCCCGAACACCGCCTCCCGCGTCGGCGGCATCGGCCTGGACGAACTGGCGGCGGACGTCGCGGTCCGCCACGGCGTCGCCTTCCCCGCCGGCAGCACCCCCACGCCCGGCCTGCTCAACGTCGGCGGCAACTACCACGTCCGCGCCCAGGGTGAAAAACACCTGTGGACGGCCAACGCCATCACCCACCTGCAGCAAGCCGTCCGCACCGGCGACGCCGCCGCTTTCCGCAAATACACGCAGGAAATCGACGACCAGTCCCACGCCCACGTCACCCTGCGCAGCCTGCTGACCTTTGTCCCGGGCACGCGGTGCCGCTGGCGGAAGTGGAGTCCGTCGAGAGCATCGTCAAGCGCTTTGTCGTCTCCGCCATGAGCTTCGGCTCGATCTCCAAGGAGGCGCACGAGACCGTCGCCGCGGCTATGAACCGCCTGGGTGCTTCCAGCAACTCCGGCGAGGGCGGCGAGGATCCGCGCCGCTACAAGCTGCTGCCCAACGGCGACAGCCTCAAGTCCAAGGTCAAGCAGATCGCCTCCGGCCGCTTCGGCGTCACCACCGAGTATGTGATCAACTCCGACGAGCTCCAGATCAAGGTCGCCCAGGGCGCCAAGCCCGGCGAGGGCGGACAGTTGCCGGGGCACAAGGTCTCGGAGGACATCGCCCGCGTCCGCCACACCACGCCCGGCGTGACCCTGATCTCGCCGCCGCCGCACCATGACATCTATTCCATTGAAGACCTGGCCCAGCTCATCTACGACCTGAAGTGCGCCAACCCCAAGGCCCGCGTCTCGGTCAAGCTCGTCTCCGAAGTCGGCGTCGGCACCATCGCCTCCGGCGTGGCCAAGGCCAAGGCGGACATGGTGCTCATCGCCGGCCACGACGGCGGCACTGGCGCCTCGCCGCTGACGGCCATCAAGCACGCCGGCCTGCCCTGGGAACTCGGCCTGGCCGAAACCCAGCAGTCCCTGCGGCAGAACGGGCTGCGCGACCGCATCCGGGTCCAAGTCGACGGCCAGCTCCGCACCGGCCGCGACCTGGTCACCGCCGCCCTGCTCGGCGCCGAGGAATACGGTTTCGCCACCGTCATCCTCGTCACCCTCGGCTGCACCATGATGCGCAAGTGCCATCTCAACACCTGCCCGTTCGGCGTCGCCACCCAGGATCCCCGGCTGCGCGAGCGCTTCACCGGCCAGCCGGAGCACGTGGTCAATTTCTTCCACTTCCTGGCCCAGGAGGCGCGCGAACTCATGGCCCAGCTCGGGTTCCGCACCTTCGACGAGATGATCGGCCAGACCGCCCGCCTCGCATACAACCCCGCCGACTTCACCGGCAAGGCCGCGATGCTCGACTTCAAGGGCATCCTGGAAGTGAACGGGCGCGCCGCCAGCCAACCCGTCACCTGCCAGCGCACCGCCTGGCGCGAAGGCGTGGAATGCTTTGACGACAAGCTCATCGCGAAGTGCGCCCCGGCCCTGGAACGCAAGGAGAAGCAGGTTCTGGACCTGCCCATCCGCAACGTCCACCGCACCGTCGGCGCGCGGCTCAGCGGCGAGATCGTCCGGCGCTACGGCCCCAAGGGGCTGCCGGCCGGCACCATCCAGCTCAACTTCACCGGTTCCGCCGGCCAGTCGCTGGGCGCCTTCCTGGCGCCGGGCGTGACCCTGCACATTGAGGGCGACGCCAACGACTACATCGGCAAGAGCATGAGCGGCGGCCGCATCATCATCGTGCCTCCCGCCGCCGCCACCTTCACCGCGGCCGACAACGTCATCGCCGGCAACGTCATCCTCTACGGCGCCACCGGCGGCGAAGTCTACATCAACGGCCTGGCCGGCGAGCGCTTCGCCGTGCGCAATTCCGGCGCCCGGGCCGTGGTGGAAGGCGTGGGCGACCACGCCTGCGAGTACATGACCGGCGGCTGCGTGGTCGTGCTCGGCCCCACCGGGTCGAACTTCGCCGCGGGCATGTCCGGCGGCATCGCCTATGTCTATGACCCGACCGGGTTCTTCGACACCCGCTGCAACCTGGACATGGTCGACCTGGAACCGGTCCGCACCGACGAGGACCTCACCCGGCTCCGCACCCTGCTGGAGCGGCACATCAAGTTCACCGGCAGCGCCAAGGCGCAACAGATCCTGGAACAATGGGAATCGCAACTGGCGTTCTTCGTGAAGGTCATGCCCATCGACTACAAGCTCGTGCTTGAGCGCATGAAGCAGACCCCCCACCGCGAAGACGAAACGGTTTCCGCAACCGAAGAGGTATACAACGATGGCGAAGCCGACGGGCTTTCTGGAATTTAAGCGCCAGCCGCCTTCCAAGCGGCCGGTCAACGAACGCGTCAAGGACTGGCGTGAAATCGAACAAGCCTGGCCTGAGGTCAAGCTTGAAGAGCAGGCTGCCCGCTGCATGGACTGCGGCGTGCCCTTCTGCCACATGAGCGGCTGCCCGCTCAAGAACGTCATTCCCGAATGGAACGACCTGGTGTACCGCAAGCAATGGCGCGCCGCGCTGGAACTGCTGCACAGCACCAACAACTTCCCCGAGGTCACCGGCCGCGTCTGCCCCGCCCCGTGCGAGGCCGCCTGCACGCTTGGCGCCAACGACGACCCGGTCACCATCCGCCAGATCGAACTGCACCTGGTCGAACGCGGCTGGCGCGAAGGCTGGATACAACCACAGCCCGCGGCCATGTCCTCCGGCCGCAAGGTCGCCGTGGTCGGTTCCGGCCCCGCCGGCCTGGCCGCCGCCCAGCAACTCGCCCGCGCCGGCCATGCCGTCGTCGTCTTCGAAGCCCATGACCGCGCCGGCGGCGTCCTGCGCTACGGCATCCCCGACTTCAAGCTGGAAAAATGGATTCTCGACCGCCGCCTCAACCAGATGAAGGCCGAGGGCGTCTCCTTTGAAACCGGCATCAAGGTCGGCGAGGACATCTCTGTCAACTATCTCCTCCGCCACTTCGACGCCATCCTGCTCGCCGGCGGCGCCCGTGTCCCCCGCGACATCCAGGCCAAGGGCCGCGGCGAACTCAAAGGCATCCATTTCGCCATGGATTTCCTGATCCAGCAGAACCACCGCGTCGCCGGCGACACCGTTCCCACCGCCGCGGAAATCTCCGCCAAAGGCAAGAACGTGGTCGTCATCGGCGGCGGCGACACCGGCGCCGACTGTCTCGGCACCGCCCTGCGCCAGGGCGCCCTGGACGTGCTCCAGGTCGAAATCCTGCCCAAGCCCCCGGCCCAGCGCGACGCCTCCACCCCCTGGCCGCTCTGGCCGTACATGCTCCGCTCCTCCAGCTCCCACGACGAAGGCGGCGAACGCCGCTGGAACATCCTCACCCAAGAGTTCATCGGCAAAGACGGACGCGTCGTCGCCCTGCGCGGCTGCGAGGTCGAGTGGAAAAAAGCCGAAAACGGCCGCATGAGCCCCGTGGAGAAGCCCGGAACCGAGTTCGAAGTGCCCGCCGACCTGGTGCTCCTGGCCATGGGCTTCACCAAGGAAGGCAACGCCAAGATGCTCAACGGCTGCGGCCTGGCCACCACGCCCGCCAGCGACCCCGTGCTCGACCGCAACTTCATGGGCAGTGTCCCCGGCGTCTTTGTCGCCGGCGACCTCAACCGCGGCGCCTCCCTGGTCGTCCGCGCCATGATGGAAGGCCGCGAAGCCGCCGCCGGCGTCACCCGCTGGCTCGCGACTAAAGCCTGAAGGTCTGTGGGCCCGTGGTCTGTGGCCTGTGGTCTGTGACGAAATCCGGTTGCGGGTTGTGAGTTGCGGGTTGTGAGTTCGAAAGACGACGCAGAGGCGCGAAAAAGTTCGCGCCTTTGCGCTTTTGAACGTAGAACAGGCACTCCTGCCTGTTTCCCAACGTACGGCGGACACTCCTGTCCGCCCTCATCCCGCGCGCCGGCCAACTCCCACGCCCGGGCCGGAAGATGAAAAGCTCAAAAGCCCACAAAGCCCCGTCTCATACCGAATTCACTTTCAAAACCGTCTCTCGCAAAGGCGAAAAGATCGCCAAGAAAAGTCACAACCCCTTTTTTCAAGGGTAAATCCGTTCTTTGCGAGCTTGGCGACTTGGCGAGAAAACGTTTTTCTTCCAATTGAATTTGGTATCACGCAGCGAGCGGGGCGAGCTAATTTGCCGGAGGTTGTTGGCTGTTCTGCTTCCCTTCTGCCTCGGTGTATTCCAAAACCCCGACGAGAATATCACCGGTTGCCAGAGACTGGGCGTCCGTTTCCGTGAATGCCGATGAATCGCGGTCGCCGGCCGCTGGGAAACAGAATGTGGCGGAGGCTTTGCGCGCGTCAGTCCGAAGCGTCTCGCCGGACGCTCGCCCCCGTGCATCCACAACCGTGCCCGCGTTCAAATCTACTATGCTTTCGGCGGGACCATCTCTCAAACCGTCGTCTACAAATCGGAGGATCCTCTTCTCCGGATACCAGTGCATGGTCAGTTTGGGGTAGTCTCCGGGTAATGCCGGTAGAATCGAATAGAACTGCGACGCATGGTCCCGTTGGGCCACCTCGACAACTCGGTACTCGCCTTCCCAACACATGGCACGGGGCCTTTGTTTCCGCCAAAGCGTGATCACAAGGTCCGTGTTGGGCACGGCGAGACTCGTGACCTTGTCCGGCGGATCGGCATTGTACTGATGCCGCGCCGACACCGAAAACATCAGGCCAATCATCAAGGGGGCGCAGAGCCACAGCACGACAAGGATTCCCGCGCCGATCAGAACACCCTTGATTGTTTTCTTCATCTTGCCCTGCTTGTATTGAACGGTTTCCCGCATTTCCCGCCAAACCATACCCGGCGCGGCGGGGGAACGCAAGCATTTTTGTCGCCACCGGCGACGCACATGTCCAGCCCAGGGTTGGACAAACCCTGGGATTTGATGACAATCCCCTAATTTGCACCCTGTAGGGCATGCGCGTAAACTTAAGGATTCGGGACAGGACACCTTGTACCGATGCGCAGCATCTTTGGAG
>CAITSE010000165.1 GCA_903894975.1 uncultured Lentisphaerota bacterium | reverse complement strand
TTGGCCGGGTGGGACACCCGCCCTCCGTCACGGGTCAGTGGGCAAGATGCCCACTTTCCCACATAGGGGGCAGGATGCCCCCTCTCCCAGTGGACGCCCGAAACGGAAACGGGTCGGAGACCCTCGCAGGGGGGCTCGGGGGGCGCGCGAACTGCGCCCTTCGACCTGCCGGGGTGGGTTATGCGTCGGCCCAGTGCTGGGTGGCGGTGGGGAGTTTGGCGCCGGTCTTGACGGCGTCCTGGGCCTGGAGCCAGAGATAGTGGTCCTGACAGCCCTCGGCCAGGGAATAGAAGTCCGGACCGCCCGCAGCATGGGCGTCCATGCGCACCAGCGCCTCGGCGATGGCGATCTCGTCGTCCATCATGCCATGGGGCGTGAACGGATTGCGGTAGATCCAGCCGCCGTCGGTCTGGTAGCCGCTGAGACAGAGCGGGTTGAGCAGGCCGCCGACGCCGTCCATAACCCGTTCGATCCGGCCCTGGCGCGGGGTCTGGAAATCCTGGAGCCAAGAGAATCGGTCATTGACCAGTTCGCCGCGCTCGCCGCGAAGCTGGAGATGTTCGTTGCGGATCCAGGCGAAGTACTGGGATCCGGTAAAATCGACCACGCCGTGCTTGTCGCCGAAATCGAAAAAATAAAAGTCGCGCTCCGTCTCCACGATCTTTTCACACTTGGGCGCGCCGTCGCGGCCGGGGCCTTGGACCATGGGCGTCTTGACGCGCTGTCCGGAGATCGTGGCATTTTCAAAAGTGAGCCCGAGAAAGCGGCGCATCAGGCTGATGCCGTGGTAGCCGTGGGAGACGGAGATATAGGCATCGTGCAGGTTTCCGAGTTTTCCGGAGGCGGCCACGGCCATCTGCGCCTGGTGATGCGGCCGCAGGTGCACTTGTTCGGCGACCTGGACCCGGCCTTTTTTGGCCTTGACGTGGGCGCAGAGATCGCGCATGGATTCCAGGGTCGGCGCCGGCGGGGTTTCGGTCAGGACCGGCAGGCCGCGGTCCACCAGCTCCTTGATGGCGTCCGGATTCGGCGTCCATGGCAGCGAGGTGACGACGAAGCGCGGGCGTTCGGCGCGGAGCAGGTCGTCAAGGGTGCGGTGGCTGCGCACCTTGAACTCCGCCTCGACCGTGGGATTGCCGTTGCGGCTGACCAAGCCGGTGACGCGGAAGTGTTCCGGGTAGAGCTTGGCGATGCGCAGGTAAAACAAGGCCCGCCAGCCGGTGCCGAGGATCGCAAAGGGAATGGGATCGGCCATGGGACGACTGATGCTCCGTGATGGTTGAGGATCAAAGGTTTGCGAACGTTACCGTGTGGCGCATGTTTAGAATTGTTAATTTATCGCGGACATTATGATGACTATATCACTTACGAGCGGTTTTCGCGGGCGGATTGGCGTCCCCAAGTGGGACACACCTGTTCTTTTGGGCAAGAGATCGTGATTTGGAGTTTGGGGCAATCATGTATATTTTCCCCGGAAGTTTTGAAGAAACCCGCCGCGGTCGGCGTCTTCCGGGTGAAATGAACCAATCCCCCGGCTATAGCCGTCTCCGTTAAATTCGTTGTTTTCTTGGAACGATTTACCCGTGAACTCAGTACAAACAGTAGCCCGGGCAAGCCGGCACAAGGGTTGCCTGGCACCACAAGCGTAGTTCCGGCTTGGCCGGGCTAGGTCAAAGAGGAAAAGGGAACCCCCGATGATGCGATTGATTACCTTCCTGTTCGGCCTGCTGGCGGTGACGCTGGCGCTCTCCGGGACAACGGCCATGGGCGGCGCCATGACGACGACGAGCACCGTCAAGATGGCACCCACGGATGCCACCCTGACGCTGCAACTTACGGGTACGAGCACGAGAACGGGTACGGCAACGGGACGGGAGCCCCGGGCTACGCTGGCGCGGCACGCCACGGTGGCGGAGTTCGAGGGCGTTTCCTACCACCGCTGCATGGGGCTCACGGCGCTGTGCCCGGACCAATGCGGGGAGTCGGGCTCGTTCGCCACCTTCAAGATCATTAAGTACGTCAAGTACGAAAAACTCGGCGAGTACGGCGACCCGAAGTGCGAACAGTTCATGTTCCTGGTCGAAGACAACATGAAACATCCCAAAGTCCCGGCCGCGATCCGGGACGCGGTGAACGCCCTGAAGAAAGGGGACCGCGTCCTCCTTTCCTGGGACCATGACTATGTCACCGTGAACGGCAGTTCGGGCCCGGAACGGCCGGTCACCAAGCTGGAAAAACTTCCCGATTCGACTCAGTCCGACTCTTCTCCTGCCGGCGATGCCCGGCCCGCCCCGAGCGGGCCGTCACCGGCGGGGCCACGTTTGGAACGATGACACGCAGGAAGGTCTCCGGAACTGGCGGGCCGGGCCCGGCCGCCAGGAGAAACCGGGACCCTTCCGGACGGTGAGGAACCCATGGATGACCTGACGAGGTCAAGCGCCAAAGACCCGCGCGGGGACGCCCCGCGGGCCGAGGCGATGCTCGAGACGGTGGTGGCCGAACACCAGTCCGGCCTGCTCCTGTATGCCGCGCGCTTCCTGAACAGCGCGGCGGCGGCGCAGGACGTGGTCCAGGAAGTCTTCATCCGGTTCTGCCGGTCCTGGACTCCCGAGGCCTGCCCCCGCGACCGGCTCAAGTTCTGGCTCTATCACTTGGCGCACAATGTGGCGGTGGACCACATCCGGAGTGAGTCCCGCATGCGCAAGCTCCATGAGGACCACGCCGATGTCGAACGCGCCAACGCCGCGCCGGGCGGCGCCGCCGAAACGGAACGCCGCCAGAAACTGGTTTTGAACCTGGTGCACAAGCTGGAGCCGGCCCAGCGGCAGGTCCTGATCCTGCGGCTCCAGGACGGGTTCTCCTACAAAGAGATCAGCGAAGTCACCAAACGCACGGAAGGCAATGTCGGTTGTCTCCTGCATCACGCGGTAAAAACCCTCAGCGCCGAACTGAAGAGGCTGGAACTGGCTTAGGAATAAAGAATCGGACGGATCTGACCGATCGGACGGATCGGACGGATCTTCCCCCCACAGGCCACAGACCCACAGACCACAGACTTTCCCATGACGAACACCCCTGACAATCTTAATCCCGCCGCCCCGGCGCCGCAACCGCCGCCGGCGCATCCGGCCGAGGAGCAGCTCACGGCGCTGCTTCTGGACGAACTGGCCCCGGAGCAGGCCGCCGCGGTGCGCGGGCACCTGGCCTCCTGCGCCGCCTGCCGCGAACTCAGCCGCGACCTGGAGCGGACCCTGGCCCTGGTGCGCGAGGCTTTTGCCGCCGCGCCCCTGGCCGCTCCGGTCTCCGTGGCAGAAGTCAAGACCGCAGCCATCCTGCCGGTGGCCAAGCCGGCGCCGAAGAGCTTCGCCGCGAACGTGAAGCGCCCGGCCTTCCGCCCGGCCGCCGGCGCGGCGAGGACGAAGAAAAAGGCGTGGTGGCAGTGGTCGACGGAACGCACCACCCGGTCGCGCGTGATCGAAGTTTTCGCGGTGGTCGCCATCCTGGCGGTGCTGGCCGGGATCATGTTGCCGGCCTTGAGCATGTCGAGAGAATCCGCCCATCGAATGGTGTTGTCGTTGGGGGAGATGGGCAAGATGCACGAAATCGTGAACGACGACGTAAAAATCGTGAACGTTCAGGTTAAAGAATTGCGGGAAGTAAAAGCTTCCGCCAGCAAGGCCGCCGGTGCGGCGGATTCCTGGGGCGAAAAAGCCAAGGGCGCCCGTGGGTATTTGTCGGACAACGGCCGGGGCGGGGTGAATGGTCCGGTGCCGGCGGACGCGATGCCGGTTGCCGAACCCATAGATAAACTCGGCGAAATCCACGATAACGTGGCGGTCGAGGGAATGGCCGACGTCAAGTTCAGTAACGATTCGCCCATTCGTATTTCCGGCGTCTATGCCGGGCGGAGCGCGGCGGGCCGGGCGGCCATGATGGGCGGCGGCGGCGGCAAGCCGTCGTCCCCCGCCGTGGCGGCCTGTCCTCCGCCCGCGCCGCTGGCGGCGCCCACGGCCACCACGGCGCCGACATCGTTCTCCTTAGAATATGCCAGCGCCGCCCCCGCGGCAAAGCCGGCGGCCAAACGCCCGGCGGGGCAACCGGCCAACCGGGAATGGACCATGGCCGCCAAAGAGGAAATGAAGGCTGTCGGGAGTTCACACGAGTCTTATAACAAGAGCGGCGCGGGCACACTGACCCTCGGGAGCGGCGCTGTGACCGTAACCTCCGGGGTCGGTGGCGGCGGTGGTGGCGGGCAGGGCGGGGCGGACGCCGGGTATGGGATCGTGGCGAACGGCGGCAGCACGGTGGTGAGCGGCGGGACGCTTTCGCTGGGCGGCAACGTGAACGGGACCGACATGAACGGCAACGGCATCGCGCACGGCATGGCGAACGGGGCCGTGGCGGGTGACGCCATCGTGATGACCGAGGCTTTGGGCCGGGAAAACAACCGTCGGGTGGCGCGGGACGATGTTTCGTTAAAGTGGGACCAGGCCGGCAAGGAGCAGGGGGCCGCGATGGGAGATCTGGAAAGTGATTCGGCAAGCAGCACGAGGACGCGAGTCACGGAAACCCGGATGAAACGCGGCGCGGAGCTGGCCAAGAATCTGGATGACACAAGTGTCGCGGACACCCCGGCGTCCGCCCCGCCCGGTCCATCCAGTCCATCAGGTCCATCCCGTCCATCCTCAGGCCTGCTGGTACGCCTCAACGAAGAGCAGCGGAAACTGGCGACGCTGCAGGACCGTTACAACGACTCGGATGGTCGCGTGGCGGCGACCCCCGCGAAACCAAGCAGGGGCACGCTGGTCGCGATGAAGCCGGCTTCGCAGGGGGCGGCGGGACCCGGTTCGGCGCGGCTGGGAGTGGACGGGGAAGAGCGGAGCGTCAGCTTTGGAACCGCCGGCCTGAGCGCGTCGTCGGATAAGAAAAAGGCGGCCCAGGGCGACCGCGACGGCGATGCCGGCGGGACCGCGTATTTCTCGCAGTTGCCCCAGTCGCAAACGCAGGCCTTGGCCGCGGCGGAGCCAGTCGCAATGGCGGCGCAGCAAAAGGAGTTGCAGGATGTCCGGGAGGACGTTGCCACGGACCGGATGCAGGCTCTTTATAAGCAGTCTGACGCCCCGGCCCGGCCGCAACGGCGGTTGGCGGCCGCGCAGCAGAAGGTCGCGCTCAAATCCCTGCAGAAGGCCGGAGAGGATTATGCCGGGGCGCTCCCGGAAGAGCAGGCGCAAATGGCCGCGCAGGACGTGCAGGTCCAACAGGCGGAATTGCAGGCCGTGGACGGCGTGGTGATAAAGGGCACGCCCCGTTTCGGCGGCGCCAACACCTACACCGGCGGAATGGTCCTGTTTAAGGATACGCGCGGGCCGGTGGGCGGGGAGAGTGCCGAAGGGGAGAAACTCCAGGAAGCGGCCGCGGAGCGGAACCTCCCCGTTTCCGAGCTGCGCAACCAGCTTGCCGCCCGACAGCAGAACGCGCAGATGATGTATGAGCAGTCCGCAGCCCAGGCGCCCATGATGGCCAAGGCGGAACGGGTGGTGGAACTGGCGCAGGACGAAGCCAAGGCGGATGCCAAGGTGGACGCCCCCATGGAGCTTGCGGAGGCCAAGGCGGAACTGAAGCAAGTGGACCAGCTGGAAAAGGTCGAAAAAAAACTTGAAGAGGTGGCCGATGTGGCGTTGGCGCAGGCGGCGGCCGAACCGGAGCAGGAAGCGGAACGCACGGTGCAAGCCTTCGTGACGGCCGCGGCCAACGCCTTCTCGACCTTTGCCATTGACGTGGACACCGCGTCCTACACCCGGGCGCGCCGGGAATTGCTGGAAGGCCGGAAACCCTCGCCCGGCGCGATCCGGGCCGAGGAATTCATCAACTCCTTCGACTACGACTATGCGCCGCCGCCGGCGGGGCGGATGTTCTCGATCCAGGCCGAGGCCGCGCCGTCGCCGTTCCGGCCGTCGCTGGAACTGCTCAAACTCGGGATCAAGGGTTACCGGCTGGCGCGCGACGCGAAGTCCGCGGCGGTGGTGACCTTTGTCATCGACGGCTCCGGCTCCATGGACACGGCCGACCGCATGGGATTGGTCAAACAGGCGATCCGGTTCGCGGTGGCGCGCTTGCAGCCGGAAGACCGCGTGGCCATCGTGCGCTTTTCCAACCAGGCATCCCTGGTGCTGGAACCGACCCCGGCCGGCCAGAGCGACGCCATCCTCGCGGCGGTGAACGACCTGCAATGCGGCGGCTCGACCAATCTCGAAGCGGGGCTGCGCCTCGGCTATGCGACCGCCATCGACGCGTTCGTCCCGGGCGGCGCGAACCGCGTCATCCTGCTCTCCGACGGCGTGGCCAATCTCGGCGCCGCGGATGCGACGTCCATTCTCGCCGCGGTCGAAAAAGCTCGGGAAATGGGGATTTACATCTCCGTCTTCGGCGTCGGCGCCGGCACCTACAATGACAAGATGCTCGAGACCCTGGCGGACAAGGGCGATGGCCAGTACGCCTACCTCGACTCGGCGGACACGGCGCGCGCCGCGCTGGGGGACAACCTGGACGCGAACCTCTTCACCATCGCCAAAGACGTCAAGATCCAGGTCGAGTTCAACCCGTTGCTCGTCAAGCGCTGGCGTCAGATTGGCTACGACAACCGGCAGCTCACGAAAGAGCAGTTCCGGAACGACACGGTCGACGCCGGCGAGGTCGGGCTCGGCCAGTCGGTGACCGCGCTGTACGAACTGGAACTGGACCCGGCGGCCGGCGAAAAAGAGCCGGTCGGCGTGGTGCGGGTGCGCTACCGCGACGTCAAGACCGGGCGGGTTGAGGAAGTGCAGCGCACGCTTTCCGCCCAGGACCGGTATGCGGAGTTCGCCAAGGCCCCGGCGCGGTTCAGGCTGGCGGCGGGCGTGGCGGAGTTTGCGGAACGGCTGCGCGGCAGCCCGTTCGTGGACGGCGGCAGCTATGACGAGGTGCTGCAAGTGTTGCGTCCGGTGGCGCTGGAACTGCGGCTGGACCGGAATGTTCAGGAATTGCCGCGGCTGGTCCGCGCGGCGGAGCGGTGATTTTTTTTGATCTGACCGATCTGACCGATCAGTCCGATCCGTCAGATCAGTCAGAGCTTTTAGAAAGACACGACCGAACCCGGCAGAGGAGTACAGGACGATGAAGACGCTGAAACGCATGATCAAGTTCGGAACGATGGCGGTGCTGCTGGCCTGGCTGCCGGGGGCGGCGCAGGCGGGGTTCTGGTCGTGGCTGACAGGCGGCTCTGCGGACCGGCCGGGGCTGGAGATCGAGGATCTGGAAATCCGCGGCAAGATTGACGGCGAGAACGTGAACTTCACGTTGGCCTTTGCGGCGCAGGTGAACCGGCCGGAGCAGGCGCTCGCGCTGGCTCGCGGCGACGTCGGCTGGCTTGGCGGCGACCTGCCCAAGGGCGTCAAACTCGAGCGCCCGAGCGGTGCTTATCTGCTGCGGTTTGAGAGCACTGGCAAGCGCGTCATTTCCTTTGCCTTCGCTAGCCGTCCGGAAAAGAACGTCGACTGGCGCGAGACCGGGTTCGCCGTGCCCGAGGCGACGGTGCGGCGGCTGGTCATGGAATGCGACCGCGACGACCTGGAAGTGCAGTTCCCCGGCGCGCTGAACGTGGTCCGCGAGAAAGACAAGGCCACCGGCAAAACGGTCGTCAAGGCGTTTCTGGCCACGGGCGTGCCCTTCGCGGTGCGCTGGAAACCGGAAGTCCGCAAACTCGACGGCGAGCTGGTGGTGGCCTGCGAGGCGAACACCGTGGCCGTGGCCCGGACCGGTGCCATGCAGTTGGACACCGTGTTCCTCTACCGCGTTGTCCAGGGACAGTTGCAGCAGGCCGAGCTGGATCTGCCGGCGGGCATGCAGGTGACCCAAGTTCGCGGCCTGGACATCCGCGAGTGGACGATCGTGAAAAAGGACGCCGGCGCCCGTACGCTCCTGGTTGTCCTGAACCGGCCGAAAGAGAAGTTTTACCAGCTTCAGGTGGAAGGCGAAGTGGTGCTTCCCGCCTTCCCGGCCAAGGCGGATTTGCCGTTCATCATGCCGAAAAATGTGATCCGCACCAGCGGCTTTCTCATGCTCGGTGCCGACAGCGCCATCAAACTTCTGGTGAACAAGGCCGCGGGCCTGACCCAGGTCGACCAGGGCGCCTTCCCGCTGGCGCAGATGCAGCTTGCGGACGGCCAGGTCCAGACGCGTTCCCTGCCGGCCCGCAGCGCCTATGCCTACCAGTACGCGAATCTGCCCTGCCAGATGGAACTGGCCGCGGACGACATCACCACCGGCCTGTTCGCCGAGGACCGGCTGGTGCTGGCCCTGGAAAACAACAGCCTGACCCTGAGCGTGGTCACGGAACTCGACATCCGCGATGCCGCGGCCCGCGACGTCAGCATCCGCACCGATCCGGGCTGGGTCGTGGCCAGCGTTTCCGGCGCGAACATCTCCGACTACGACGTCCGCGAAAAGGACGGGGCGCGGGTGATCCAGGCGTTCTTCAAGCAGGCGGTGTCCGGGCGGACCCTGATCGAAGTGCGCCTGGAACGGGCGCTGGCGGCGGACGCGGCGGCGTTCGATCTGCCGGGCTACCGCGTGGTCGGCGCCAAGTCCGAGCGCGGCTATGTCGTGCTCAAGGCGGAGCAGGGCGTGCGGCTGAAGGCGGAGAAGGCGGACGGCCTGCGCGAGGTGCACACCGCCTCGCTGCCGACGCGCGTGCCAGGGGCGCAGAGCGCCTACCGTTTCAAAGACCCGGAGTGGACGGCGCGGCTGGCCGTGGAAAAGGCGGCCTCGGCGGTGCACGCCGAACTGTTCCACCTCGTCTCCCTGGGCGAGGCGACGCTGTACGGGAGCTGCTCGATCACCTGCAACATCAGCGGCGCGCCGGTGCGCAGCTTCCGCGTCCGCGTGCCGGCCGAGTGCCAGAACGTCGAGTTCACCGGGCGCGACATCCGCAACTGGACGAAGGACGGCGACATCTACACCGTCGCGCTCCAGGAAAAAGTTTCGGGCGACTACACCCTGCTGGTGACCTATGACCAGCCCCTGGCCTATGAGGGCGGCAAGGTCGCGGCCGGCGGCATCCGCACGCTGGACACCGAGAGCGAGTCCGGGTATATCGCCCTGGCCGGCGCCGCGAGTCTGTCCTTCGCCGGCGAGGAGAAGGGGGACAAGACCGTGCTGCCCCTGAACGGCACGGAACTGCCGCAGGAGTACAAATTGCTGGTGAACGACCCGGTGTTGTGCGCCTACAAGTTCGTCGGCCAGCCGCACGACGTCGAGGTGCGCGTCCGCCGCTTCGCGACGCTGCCGCTGCTGATGCAGGTGGCGGATCACATGTCCCTGAGCACGCGGCTGAGCGAGGCCGGCGAGGCGGTGACGTCGGCGACCTATTTCGTCAAGAACACGGCGGAACAGTATTTCCGGGTCAAGCTTCCGGCCGGGGCGCGCCTGTGGTCGGTGGAGGTGGACGGGAGCAAGATTCAGGAATTGGACAACGGCCAGGGGGCGGTGCTGATCCCGGTGGAGCGTCGGCGCGACCCGAACCAGGCTCTGGTCGTGTGCCTGACCTATGCGGAACAGCAGACGAAGATGGGCTGGCGCCAGCGCGTGGCCTTCCAGGCTCCGGGCACCGGCACGCGTTCGGTCTTTGCGCGTTGGCAGTTCACGGCGCCGGAGAAGTACCGGTTGGAGGCGGTCGGCGGCAACATGCTGCCGCAGAATGTGCCGCCGCGTTCGTTCGCGCGGCTGGGCTCAGAGCTGTGTCAGGCCTGGCGGAATTTCCTGCGCTCCGGCCTGGGTTGGATGTCGCTGGCCGTGGTGCTGGGCTTGACGCTGCTGGCGGTGCGGCTGAATGCGGCGCGCGGCGCGGCCTGTCATTGGACGACGGTTGTGGCCGCGATTGTCGGCATCGTCGCCGTGGCGTATATCCTGATCAACCTGTCGTTTGCCTTCTGGAACCAGGGCGGCGTCATGCCCTGCGAGATGCAGCAGCAGCGGGCGGTCGCCTGTCCCCAGGTTTCGCCGCTGGGACTGCAATCCTCGGTGGAAATGACCAAGCCGGTGACGTTGGCGGACAGTGAATTGCAGGCGGTGCTGGTGGTGATGCCGGACTGGCTGCTGCTGACCCGGGCCTGGGCGCGTCTGGCGGCCGGCCTCGTGATGGGCGCGTTGGCCGTCTGGCTGTTCCGGCGGCGGCTCCTGGCGGATGTGCCCGGCGCCGGGCCGGCGGTCGCCCTGACCCTGGTGGTCTGGGGCGTTTGCGCCTTCCCGGCCGCCATGCCGGCCACGGCCTGCGTGCTGCTGCTGCTGCCGCTGGCGGCGTTCACGGCGTTCCTGGCGGTCTTGGGTGGAAAACTGGGCGCGCGGATGCCGCGGCCGCCGGCGCCGAACGATGAGAACGGCCATGATCAAGGCGCGGACGATGAGACGGAACCCGCTCCGGCGTCGAATGTTCCGTCAACCGGCGCGGCCGTTCTGCTGGCGGCCGGTTTGCTCTGGCTCGGCGGCGCGGCGACAAGCCCCTGCCAGGCTGCCGGGATGAAGTCCGGCCGCACGGATCTTGCGTCGTCGGCGCCGGCCCCGGCGCTGCCGGTCATGCAGACCATGACGCTGACCGTGGCGGCGCCGGACGTGAACCGCGACCCGACCCAGGTCAAGAACGCCACGGTCGACATGGAACTGACCTTTGAAACCAAGGAGGCCGGCGGCCGTTTCCGCATCCTGCCGCCTACCTATGTCCTGACCCGGCATGTGGCGGATCCCGACCGGCTGGAACTGACGGCGGCGGCGGACGGCTACTGGCTGGCCGTCCGGCGCAGTGGCAAACAGACGCTCAAGCTGACGTTCCTGGCGCCGGTTTCCCTGCTGCGCGAAGGCGGGTGCTGGAGCCTGCCCCTGTGGTTGCCGCCGGCCCTGCAGAACCAGGCGGCGTTCACGGTTCCGGGCATCGGCTGGGAAGTGCTTTCCGACCAGGCGGTTTCGCTCAAGAGCGAGGAGAAGGACGGGAAGACTGAGGGCAGGCTGGTGGCCGGCCCGGCGGACACCCTGCAGTTGCGCTGGCAGCCCCGGGCCCGCAAGACCCAACTGGAGAAGGCCGTGGTCTACGCCGAGGTCAACACCCTGGCGTTGTTCCAGCCCGGCCTGGTGGGGCTGACCCACCGCATTCGCTATCAGATCGCCCAGGGCGAACTGCAGTCCCTCGGGATGCAGGTGCCGGCCGGGGTGAATGTGACGGCGGTCACGGGTGTGGGTGTCGGCACCTGGCGCTTCGATCCCGAGACGCGGATGCTGGAGGCGCTTTTGGAGAAGCCGGTGGCCGGCGAGTACGAGCTGACCGTCGCCACCCAGATCCCGCGGGAAAGCCTGCCGTACACGGCTGAACTGCAACTTCCCGCCGTCCAGGGCGTGGCGCGGCAGCGCGGTACCCTGGCGATGGCGGCGGTGGAATCGGTGCAGATCCGGGCCGACACGCTCAACGGTCTTTCCGGGATGAACTCCGGCGACTTTGCCGCCGCGGCCTTTGCCAATGTGCTCCAGTGCCCGGGCCAGCGCAGTCCGACGACCCTGCCGCTGCCCGAGATCAAGCGATCCTTCCGCTATCAACAATTGCCCGCCACGGCGATGGTGGCCGCGGAAAAAGTGCTGCCGGAAATCCGCGTCGCCGAAACCTCGCAGGCCGACGTGTCGGACGAGCGCATCCGCCTCTCGTCCAGCCTGGAAGTGACGGTGGCCAAGGCCGGTATCTTCTCCGTGCGTCTGGACATTCCGGAGAGCTATGACATCGAATCCCTGACGGGGCAGGACGTCAGCCACTGGGATGAGGTCAAGGAGGACGGCCATGGCGTGATTGTGCACTTTACCCGGCAGGTGACCGGAACACGGACGTTGAACCTGGTGCTGAGCCGGATGGAGAAGGGGCTGCCGCCGCTGCTGGAGATGCCGCGCGTGGCGGTTCGCGACGTCTTCAAGCAGGGCGGGACCCTGGTGCTTTCCGGCGAACGCGGTGTCCGCTTCACGGCTGCCAAACGCGAGGGCGTTTCCGAGCTGAACCCACGGGATTTGGGTATTCAGCAGGCCGGGTACCTGGCCTTCCGGTTGCTGCGCCCCGACTGGGCGGTGACGCTCAAGACCGAGGCGGTGGAACCAGTGGTAAAAGCCGATGTGCTGCAACGGGTTGACGTCTCCGAAGGCATGCTCTCAGGCCGCTGTCAGGTGCTGTATTCCATCGAGCACGCCGGGGTGAAGTTGTTCCGGTTGCAGGCGCCAGCGCCGGGGGTGGCGCTGACTATCACCGGGCGCAACATCGCCCGCATCCAGCAGGCCGACCGTGAAAAGGGCATCTGGGAAGTGGAGCTGGCGGCGAAACAGGAGAAGGAATACCGCCTGGAGGCGGCCTGGCAACAGCCGTTCGATCCCAAGGCGAGCCAGGCGCAGGTGCTGCCGCTCCGCACGCTGGGGACGGAGGCGCAGAAGGGCTATTTCGTGGTCTTTGCCGGCGGCCGCCTGCAGGTGAAGGCGGCCACGGTCCCGGCCGGAATGACCGCCGAAGACTCCCGCAGCCTGCCGCCGCGTTTCGGCGGCGGCGACCTCTCGGGCGCCGTGCTCTGCTACCGCACCACCTCGGCCGACCAGGCACTCGATCTCTCGGTCGTGCGCCATGCCACCGCCGCGGTGGAAAAAGGCCGCATCAACCGCCTCCGCCTGACCTCGGTGGTGGGTAGCGACAACCAGCTCCTGACCCGCGCCGAACTGGACCTGGTCGAACTCAACGCCCTGCGCTTCCTGGAAGTGTCCCTGCCCAAGGGCAAGGAGTTGTGGTCGGTCTTCGTCAACGGCAAGGCCGCCATGCCGCTGAAGGAGAAGGACCGCTTCCTGATCCCGCTGGAAGGCGCCGGGCTCGGGCCCAAGGCGCGGGTGGATTTCCTCTACAGCGGCGCCTCCGGCACGGCCGTCGAGCCGTTCGCGGGCCGGCTCTGGTACGAGGGGCCCATGTTCAACCTGCCGATGGTCGACCTGCAGTGGGACTTCTTCCTGCCGCCGGACTTCCGCTACCACGGCGTGGACGGGACCATGCGTCTCCGCGAAGGCGCCGGCGGCGAGGTCTCGGTCTTCACTGTCAGCCAGTACAGCCAGGCCAACAAGGGCGTCGCGGCCAGCAACCTCAAGCAGGCCGAGGAAGTGTTGGAACTGGGCAACAACTTCTCCATCAACGGCCAGCAGATGGAGGCCCGCGCCGCCATGCAGTCGGCCATCGCCCTGTCCCAAGGCAAACAGGCGCTGAACGAGGATGCGCGCATCCAGTTCCGCAAGCTGGTGACGCAGCAGGCGGTGGTCGGCCTGGTCAACCGTCGCAACACCCTCAAGGCGAACCGCAACATCGCCAATGAGGCCGAACTCAGCCAGCTCCGCGGGTTCAACAACGGCAACTTCGACCTGAACTACCAGCGGCAGCTCTCCCAGAACCTGAACGACGACGACAACGGCAGCCTCAACAAGATGGCCGAGAAGATTCTGGACCAGCAGACCGCGGCCGAGGTCGAGGTCAACCCGATCCAGATCACGCTGCCGGTGCAGGGCCGGCATCTGGTCTTCTTCCGCGAGTCGCAGATTCAGCCGGATTCGGCGACGCTGGTCTCGTTCAAGGTCGGCGCGCCGTGGTTCCGCGGCATGCTCGCGCCGGCGGCGGTGGCCGCGGGGCTGGCGGCGGGCTTCTGGCTCTGCTGGTTGCTGGCGGCCGGTTGCTGCCGCGCCGGCCGGGAGGACTGACGGCCGGGCGCGGTCGGCCACGAAATCGTGGCGGCGGCCGGCGCCACATCAACTAGGAAAGGAATGGCGCCCCGGGGCGGAATTGAACCGCCGACCTGACGCTTAGGAGGCGTCCGCTCTATCCAACTGAGCTACCGGAGCGCGGGCAAAGACCGCCGTTAGAGGCGGGATGGCCAATATGACGGCGGGCACAAGAAACGCAATGCCGTTAGAGGCCTGTGGTCTGTGGGCCTGTGGCTTATAGGAAAGAGGAAGGCAGGATTGCCGGACTTTCGGTCCGTCCACGTTTTTCCACAGACCTAAGACCACAGGCTCACAGACCTTCATTCCGCTACTCGTCGGCGGCCTCGTGCATGAGGTCGTCAAACTCCTGGCGCTCCAGGGTTTCCAGGCGCTTGCCGCGTTCGCGCAGTTTTTCATTGAACTTGACCGCCGTCTCGGTCATGCGTTCATGGGTTTCTTCCGAACCGCCGACTAGGTGAAAATTGTCGCCGCGGGTGATGCGGACATGCTCGTCGGCAGCATCCAGGCCAACGCCAAGGAGCGTGGCGCGGCCCGGCGATGCAGGTTTGCGTCGGGCCATGCGTTTTTTCTTGGGGGGACGTTCGGACATTGAGGTGCCGGAGTTCGGAGGGGCGCGGAGAATGCTTGTGCGGATTCTAAATAATTTCCCGCGGCCCCGGGTGATTGCAAGCGTACCGGCGTCTGTGGTCTATAGTGGTCGCGGAAGCCGATGGGGGATGATGGTTGTCGAGGGCTGTCGAGAGCCCTCGAGAGCTGCCGAGAGCCATCCACTCTCGGCGCTAAAGGCCTTTTTGTTCCCGATCTCCGAGGCGCCACAGGGGGGGATCACCCGGACGAGGCCGGACACGCGGTCCGTCCTCACTCCGGTCCGCCTAGACGGCGGGCGGCGAGGGCGAGGATTTCGGCGGCGCGGTCGAGTTGGTCGAGTTCCAGGTATTCTTCGCTGCCGTGGGCGCGGAGAATGCTGCCGGGGCCAAAGACCAGCGTGTCGTGGCCGCGTTCCTGAAGAACCCCGGCGTCGGTGCAAAAGTTGACGATGGCAGTGGTGGCAGGAGTGCCGGTTTCGACACAGGCGGCGGTCATGGCCTGGAGGAGGGGACTGTCAGGCGGCGTGGCCAGGACGGGAATATGCCGGATCCAGGTGGTTTCCGGGCGGATGCCGGCCTGGGCTTCGGCAAAAGCGGCGGCATCAGCGATGACCGCGGCCGGATCCTGCCCGGGCATGAGCCGCAAATCCACCTGGATCGAACAGTAGTCGGGAACCACGTTTTCCTTGACCCCGCCGCGAATGACGCCGATGGAAAGTGTGGGTGGCGTGAAACCGGCGGGCACGGGAACGGCGCGGAGCGGGCCGGCGGCAAAAACTTCCAGCGCCTGGATGACGCGGGTCATTTTGACGATGGCGTTGTCGCCGGTTTCGGGTACGGAACCGTGGGCGGCGCGACCGCGGATGGCCCATTCGAACCAGGCATGGGCCTTGTGCCCGGTGACGGTGCGCAGTTCGGTCGGCTCGCCCACAATGACCGGAAGCTGGGCGCCGCCGAAGCGAGCCAGGTCTACGTGACCGATGCCTTCGCATCCGGTTTCCTCGGCGCAACTGCCGATAAAAACCAGGTTGATGGGCGTTGCCTCGACGCTCAGGCGGATGATGGCGGCGAGCATGGCCGCCATGGTGCCCTTGGTATCACAGGCGCCGCGGGCGTAGAGACGGCCGGCCTGGATTCGGGGTTCGAGCGGGGGATGGGTCATGCCGTCGGAGCCGACGGTGTCCAGGTGCGCCTCAAAGGCCAGGGCCGGCCGGGCGTGATCCCAAGCCCGTGACCAGGCGACGAGGTTGGGTCGGCCGGGCGCCGCCCACTGCAGTTCATGAAGAAATCCATGAGCGGCCAGCAACCCGGCAAGGTGCCGCGCCAAGGCCTCTTCGGTAGCCGCGCCGGGGGGCACGGGGGCGGCCAACAGGCCGGGAGAGCGGCTGTCGATGCGGACCAGCTCTTCGAGGAGCGAAAGCGGGGAGGGTGTGTTCATCCGGGTGGGACTCAACGCGTTTGCGGAGCCGTCTCCGCTCCGAGGGTCTGCTGCATGAGCATGCGGCGGAATTCCCCGGGGCGCAGACCGATTTCGCGGGTGAAAATCTTGGTGAAGTAGCTTTGGTCGCGGAATCCGCATTTGCGGCTGATTTCCCCGATGGACAGGCGGCTGAAGGCCAAAAGGCGTTTGGCCTCACGAACGCGGACCCCGGTGGCCAGGCGGCTGAACGAGGTGCCGTGATCACGCCGGAGACGGTGGACGAGAGTGGAGGAGCTGACCCCGACGGCGCGGGCGGCCTGGGTCAGGCGCAGGCCGCCGCCAAGATGTTGTTCCAGCCAGGCTTCGACCTTGGCCAGAAGCGGGGGAGGTCCGGAGGCGTCCGTCCCCTCGGATGGTAATTTCCGGCCGGAATCCCGGCCGGCGCCGGCACGGCTTTCGATCCATTCACAGAGGCTGGGGATGGAGGGAAGGCGGGCCAGTTCCAGCAATTCCTGGTCGAGTCCGGCGGCGGCGTTTTTCCAGGCGCCGCCCTGACGGAGGCGGCGGAAGGTCTGGAACGCCAGGAGAGGCAGGAGCCCGCCGCGGAATTGTTCCACGGAATCTCCGGAAAGGAAGAAGAGTGCGGCGGCCAGACGGTCGAGAAGTTCGCGCTTCGACGTCTCGGCGGCGTGGTCTGGAAGTTGGGCCAGAGCGGTGATGGCGGCGAGATACTCGTCCCAAGCCGGGGCGCCGCCGCCGGCCGCGGTCCTGGCAACCTGCTGCTGCATCTGGAAAATCCGCCGTCGCAAACGAAATTCCCCGGCGCGATTGAGCCCCTTGGCCCAGGTTGCCTCAAGGACGAATTCGGCCGCCGCGCGGACTTGGAGGAAGGGCGCCTCACGCATGCCCTGCAGGGCGGAAACGAAGTGTTCCAGGGGGCTGCGACTGTCGAGGCTGGCCAGGCGGGAGAGAATCTCCTGCTCGGCGTCGCGGCCATCTCCGGGCGAGAGAAAGCCGCCGAATTCAATGGCGCCGATGAGCTGGTTGTCCGGAGCGACGGGGATGACCACGCAGTCGACGCCGAGCCAGCAGCGGGTGTACCAGGCATCTCCAATAGCAAATCCCTGGACGGCAGCTGAATATACGTGATTCTGACAGAGCTGTCCGGCGCGGGAGTGCTTGAGGCAGCCGTCGCAAAAGCGGCAGACACCGCGGTCGGCCATGGGCGGGCGGCCGCCGGCAAAGTCGAAATAGCAGCCTCCGAACGAGGAAAACCGGCTCAGATCTTCCAGCACATCCTGGATGCGGGATGGCAGATCGGAACTCATGAAACGGAATCTTTCGGGCAGTATTTCTCCCGCGCCTCGGCGGCCATTTTAAGAAACTCAGCCGGATTGTCGGAGACGTGCTGCAGGAAGGTGTCCATATCCGTGTTGATCTGTTCGATCTGGCGGCCGACGATTTCGGAAAGATCAATGAGAATGGTGCGGTCGTCGCCGTCGAAGGTGGCGCCGGCGGCGGTGCGCTCCCGGATGATGTTGTGAATGCCGTCGCAACCGCAGCGGACGGCGGTGAGGGGGTTGCGGATGGAATGGGCCAGTTCCGTGCCGACCTGGAAGGCGACTTCCAGCCCCTGCATGCGGCGCAGGGCAGCGGCGGCGTAAATTTCGGCACTCATGTCGCGCAGGGCGAAAAGGTAAAGGTTCTCCCCCAGTTCCGCATCAGACGTCACCCGGCCGTCCCCGTCGTTCAGTCCGAATTTGGCGACAGAACGGGAGACGCCGACCGGAAGCCTGCCGTCCGCGGGCTGGCGAAGATACCAGGCCGGAATGTTGCCGCCACCGCCGGAGGGAGGCGGTGAGTCTGTCACCGAGGAGTCATTCAGGGCCGGGGCGCCACTGATGAAAAGATCGGCAAATATCTGTCCTTTCAGGCTGCCTTCGGGGACGCCGGCCATCTCCTCCGCCCGCCGGTTGGCGAAAAGGACAATCCCCGCCGGGGAAACCGAAAGCAGGCCGACGGCCATGTGGTCAAACAAGGCCTGCATTTGCTCCCGGTATTGCCCGAGTTGGCGTGACTGGTAGGTGCATCGCTCCGCCAACTGCTTGCCTGCCAGCGAGAAAAATACGAGGATGAAAATCCGCAGGGACAGGCACTGGGCCACATCCATGCCATCGTCATAGGGAAAGGCCGACAGGCCGCGGTAGACCAGAACATGGGAAAACTCGAGTATGACCAGCGTACTATAGAGGCAGATGCTGATCAGGGAGATCTTCAGTGCATGCATGCTGGAAATGACAATGCCGGCCGAAAGCGTGACCAGGGGATAGAGGAGGAAAAGGTCGCTGCGAATGCCGCCGGTGAAATGCACCAGGCCGGTGGCGATTAACGCGTCGCACAGGAACTGGAGCGGGGCGCTTTGGCGGGTCTGGGCGTCTTTGCGCAGCCAGAGGGCATAAGGAATGTTGATGACAAATGCCAGGGCGATGAAGGCATAAAAGGCCTGGTTGTCGTGAGGCATGATCACGACCAGGACAAAGAACAGGCTGCCCAAGATCAACAACCGGCTGACCATCACCCGGATCAGACCGCCCCATTGCCGGGGTTCGAACCGTTCCGCCAGCGCGGGGGTGATCGCGGGGGAATTGGACTTGGTCTGTTCCGGTACGGCTGGCATGGCCACAATTTACGGTGCAACGGGCCGGGATTCAACCCCGTGCCAAGACCCTGGCGGGGAACTGGCCGGCGCTGCCGGGGCGGGGCGTGACGTCAACCAGGTTTCGGCCCGGGGAGTGTAGGGGGAATGGGCCAGCAGAAACCGACGGAGTGCTTCGCGGGTGTCCAGTCCGGTCATGGCCATGCCTGCGCCCGGGGAGTGAACCAGGCCCCGGAGCCGGGGGAAACGCCCGCCACTGCCGGCGGCGGCATGGCTGTTGAGAACCAGGCGCAAGCGCCGGTCGGGAGGAACCGGGCGGCCGGCGGCATCCGTGAATCGAACCGTCTTCCCCCCCGGATCAATCCTCCCGTGCAACCCCCACAGACCGCTGTAGTAGCTGCCGGTGCGTTGGGACTGCTGCTCAAGCACAATTTCCGCCAGTTCCGCGGCCGTGACTTCAACCGTGACCACGTCGTTTTCGTACGGGATCAGGGTGAACAGGTCGGCGGCGGTCACCGGCCCGGCAGGCAGGCCCGCGGGAGTGAGTTTTCCATGCAGGGCGACATCGGCCGTCACGGCTTCGGCCAGGGCCTGGCAGAGAAGTTCGCTCATGGCGCAGGTTTCGCCCGGCATGCCGCCGGCGTCCAGAGCGGTGGCCAACACTCCGGCGGGCTCGCGGCCGAAGCGGGCGGCTTCATCCAGGTCGTCGCGCACGGCGGCATTGGCCGCGGCGTCGGGGATCACCTCCGGTCCGGCCGGCAGTAATTTCGAAGTGATGTCCACAACCCGGTGCGACGCCGTGTCCACGGTAAGCCGGACTTGCCCCACCCAGTCAGCGCCGGAGCCGGGCTGCACATACCAGGTGCGCGGGCCGATCCGCCGACCGGGCACGGTCTGGTGAGTATGGCCGCCGAGAATCAGGTCAATTTCGGGAAACCGCTGGGCGATGTCGGCGATCTCATTGACGCCGCGCGCATCCTCCGGATCCCATCCCTGATGAGCGGCGAGAAGGATGGCGTCGGGGCCGGCTTGGTGGACTTCCGGCAGGATGCGCTCAAGAGTGGCAACGGCTTTCTCCACGGTGTATCCGCTGGTTCTTTCACCGGTCAGCCACTGGTTCAGATAGCTGGCCGTGACGCCGATCACCGCCACGCTTGCACCGTTCCGGGAAAAGAGCCGCCAGGCCGGGAGCCGGCGCCGGCCGCCGGGTGCGGCAGGATCGGGGAGGGTGAGATTGCCGGCCAAAGCGCGGTCACCAAACCCGGAGAGAAACCGGACCAGCCGGGGTGTGCCGAAATCGAAGTCATGGTTCCCGGGCACCCAGACATCCACGGGGGTAGCCTTGAGCAGGGCTGTCGCTACGCCGCCGCGGGAGGTGAGCGCTTCGTAAGACCCTTGCAGGCTGTCACCGCAATCCACTACCAGGGTTCGTGAGGAACCGAAGGCGTCGCGTTCGCGCCGGATGACCGTGGCCAATCGCAGCCAACCGCCGGCATCCTCCGCCGCGGCGCCGTGCCGAATCATCCCATGCAAATCCGTGGTGGCCAACACCTGAACGGTGACCGTGGCCGCCGGCGCCCCCGTTGTCAGCAGCAGGCCAAGCCAAGCGGTCACGACCTGCACCAGCGCACTCCGTTTCATTTCCTGCCCTTTCCCGCCCGGCCCACGCCCCCGGGCGGCCTCCATCTACCACCACCTATCCTATCACCAGCGCCAAACCGGTTCGATTTCGCCGGCAAGCAGGCGCAGGGCCAAGCCATAGCGCAGGCCACGGCTGGTCAAGGTAAGTTCCGCGGCGCCAAGCCCGACAAGGATTTCGCTCAGAATTAGCAATCCGGCGGGCAGCACGGCGGCCCGGTCACCAGGCATGCCCGGCACCCGCCGTCGTTCCTCCACGGTCATCGGCAGCAGGCGGTCCGCCCATGAACGGATGTCGGGCAATGGGATGCGCATCCCGTGAAGGCGCGCCTTTTCCGCTATGCTTCCGGCGCCGGCAATGGCACCCAGACAGGCGGCCGTGCCGCCGCTGGCCAAAAAACGCAACGGTTGATTGCGGAAGCGTTTGCCGATTTCGGCGCAAGCCTCGGCGGCGGTTTTACGCACGGCGTCGGCGGCCTGGGTTGCCGCCTCCGGTTTGGCGGCGTCCAGCAGGGAAAACTTTTCGCCGAGGCGGACGCACCCGAGCGGCAGGCTGGTATGCCAGCCGCAGGCAAAGGAGGCGCCGACCGCGATCTCGGTCGACCCGCCGCCGGCGTCGATGCAGGCGCAGATTTCGTCCGCCGGCCGGTCACTGGCGGCGCCGCGGAAGACCGTGGTCGCCTCTTCCTCTCCGGAGATCAGAAGCGGCCGGCACCCGTGGAGCAGGGCGGCGACACGGTCAAGAAAAGCTTGTCCGTTGGCGGCGTCGCGGACGGCGCTGGTGGCGACGGCGACTCCCAGGCCGTGGACACCTTCCGGGATTTGTCTCAGAAACTCCGCCACGGCTTCCAGGGTCTCCACCATGCGGTCCTCGGCCAGGCGGCCGCTCTTATCCACACCGGCGGCCAGACGGGTGACCCGGGCCGGCTCCATGATCTCCACCAACCCGCCGCCGGGCTGGCGCTGGAGCAGCAACAGCTTCACCGAATTCGAACCCAAATCCAAAGCTGCAAGATGCATGACCGTCTCCTACCACAAGTTGCGGCATTGTACATTCCTCAAGGAGGAATTCAAGCATCCCTAAAAGGAACGCATTCCCTTTGCCGGAGCAGGTGTTAAATTACTTTCGCTTGCGTGGCCTGCCGCCGCGCCGCCCGTTCGTCAGGCAATGCCTTCAAAATCCACTCCCGGGAGTTTTACCGCCATGGCCGGCAACACGCTGATAGAAAAGATCCTCCAGGCGCACCTGACGGGAGGCGCGTACCAGACCGGCGCGGAGACCAAGATCCGGATCGACCAGACCCTGTGCCAGGACGCCACCGGCACCATGGCCTGCCTGGAATTGGAGGCCATCGGCGTCGCGCGGGTCAAAACCGAGCTTTCGGTCATCTATGTGGATCACAACACCAGCCAGTTCGGCCCGGAGAATCACAACGACCATCTCTACCTGCAGAGCGTGGCGGCGGCCAAGGGTTGCCTCTTTTCGCGTCCCGGCAACGGCATCTGCCACCAGATTCACCTGGAACGCTTCGGCGCTCCCGGCAAAACACTCCTGGGCTCGGATTCGCACACGCCGACCTGCGGCGGCATCGGCATGGTCGCCATCGGCGCCGGCGGGTTGGATGTGGCCATGGCCATGGCTGGCGTACCGTTCAAGCTGGCGGCGCCGAAAGTGATCGGCGTCAAACTCAACGGCAAGCTTCAACCCTGGGTGGCAGCGAAAGATGTGATCCTGCACCTGCTTTCCGTCCTGTCGACCAAGGGCAACGTCGGTTGTGCCATCGAATATTTCGGCCCCGGCGTGGCCAGCCTGACCGTGCCGGAACGCGCCACCATTACCAACATGGGCGCGGAAATGGGCGTGACCACCTCAGTTTTTCCGTCCGACAAGGTGACGCGCGCCTTCCTCAAGGCCCAGGGCCGTGAGGTGGCCTGGCAAGCGCTGGCCGCCGACAAGGATGCAGTGTATGACCGCGTCCTCGACGTTGATTTAAGCGCGTTGGAACCGCTGGCCGCCTGCCCGTCGAGCCCGGACAACATCCGCACGGTGCGGGAACTGGCCGGAACCAAGGTAGACCAGGTGCTGATCGGTTCCTGCACGAACAGCTCGTTCAAGGACATGATGCTGGTGGCGGAAGTGCTGGCGCAGAAACCGGTGGCTCCGGGGGTTTCGCTGGCCATCGCCCCCGGCAGCCGGCAGGTGCTGGAAATGCTGGCCAAAAATGGCAGCCTGGCCAAGATGATCCAAGGCGGTGCCCGCATCCTGGAGAGTGCCTGCGGCCCGTGCATCGGCCAGGGCATGAGCCCGGCCAGCGGCGCGGTCAGTCTGCGCACATTCAATCGTAATTTTGCCGGACGCACCGGCACCAAGGGCGACCAGGCCTACCTAGTCAGCCCCGAAACCGCCGTGGCTGCCGCCGTCACCGGCCGGTTCACCGATCCCCGGGGACTCGGTCTGACGCCGCCGGCCTTCCGGCAACCGGCCAAGTTTCTGGTGGACGACAGCATGATCCTGCCGCCGCCGCTGGCCGGCACCCCGGTCGAGATCGTCCGCAAGGAAACCATTGGCGCCCCGCCTGTCTGCAAGCCGTATCCCGCGGCCCTGGACGGTGAAGCTCTGGTCACGCTCGGGGACAAGATCACCACCGACCACATCATGCCCGCCGGCAGCTTCCTCAAGTTCCGCAGCAACATCCCGGTCTATGCCAAGGCCGTCTTCAACTGTTTCAATCAGGAGGGCAAGCCCACCTTTGCCGAACACGCCGCGACGGTGCGCGACGCCGGGCGGCACGGCATTATTGTGGCTGGAGACAGCTACGGGCAAGGTTCCTCCCGCGAGCACGCCGCCATCTGTCCGCACTACCTGGGCATCCGTGCCGTGATCGCCGTCTCATTCGAGCGCATCCACACGGCGAACCTGATCAATTTCGGCATCCTGCCATTGTTTTTCACGGCCCCGGCCGACCCGAGTAAAATCCAGGCTGGCGCCAGGATTTTATGTGGGAATATCCGTGAACAGCTCCAGCAGGGGGCCGAGGTGCGGTTGACGGTTCAGAACCCCGGGCAGCCGGCCTTTAACCTGCTCTGCCAACACCGCCTCTCCCCGGAAGACCTGAAGGAAGTTTTGGCCGGCGGCCGCCTGGCCCGGACGGAATAAGCGTCCCCCGAGGAAAAATTGCCTTCCAGTCATTCGGCCTGTATGGTTCATGCTGGGTTGTCCGCCCCCTTTGGGCGGAGGCCAGGGATCAATCAAAAGGCTCCGGGGAATCGGATGGGCGTATCCCGCAAGATTCATTACACCCGCCGGCAGGTTATTGCCGTTGGCGGCATGGCAATCCTGTCCATGGTGATCCAGGAGAATGGAAAGCCACTGGTTCTGCGTGAACTTAAGCCGAATCTGCGCTGGCGGCCATGGTTGCACTGGCGCTTCCTGCACGGCGCCCGGATCCGTGATGCGGTCTCCCCCCATCCCAACATCGTCTACTCGGCGGAATACGGTTACCGGGGACTCATCCCCTACGAACTCATCGAATACTGCCCGGGGCTGACCTTGCAGAAAATGATTGTCGATCGGAATGAGCGTCTGAAAGTCGCATCTCTGGATTTCCTCCGCCAGGCCTGCGCCGGCCTGGCCCACATGCATGCCCACGGCTACATTCATTTAGACATCAAGCCCGAAAATTTTATCGTCCAGGACGACGGGCAGGGCAGGGCGGTGGTCAAATTGACCGACTTTGACCTCAGCCGTCCTTATGACGCCCACCATGATTTCCACCGGTCAGGCACCGCCAATTACATGTCGCCGGAAATGCTCAAGAGCGGCACGATCGGGCCCCAGGCCGATGTCTTCGCCTTCGGCATCACGGCCTATTATTGCATGACTGGGCGCAAACCGTTCAGCGGCGAAACGATCGAGGCCATGCGGCGGCAACAGACCAGCGTTCAGTATCATGTCACGGAACCGGTTCGTCACAACCCCGACATCAGCCCAAAATTGAATCAGATCATCCTGCGCTGTCTGGAAAAGGACACGGCCAAGCGTTTTCCTAACATGAATTACCTTATGCAGGAATTCGGCCGGGTTTGACCCGGCGTTCCGGGCCGTGGAACCCGCTCCGCCGCCGCCGCCTGGCGGCCGCGGGTGAACCCTGCGGAATAGTCGTTATGTTATAGGCCGTCACGCCGCTGGCCGAGTCAAGGCTGGCACGACCTAACCGCAACCTTCCGGATAATCAACAGGTAAAGCCGCCAGGATGTATTGGTACGTCAAAGCACCGTTGATTGTCCTGGGCTGCCTGCTGGCCGCCTTGGCGATTGGACTTGGCTGGCGCCAGTTTCAGCAGCGCCCGGCCACGGCACCACTCCAGAGATCGGTTCCGGTCCCGGTACCCGCACCCGCTCTGGCTGTCACGCCGGCCGCCAACCTTTCCCTTCCCGCCCTGGCGGTGCCCGCCGTCGCCGCCACTCCTCCGGTGGCGACGCCTTCCAGAACCGCCGCCAGCACCACGATACCCGTCGTCGCCGGGGTAAAACCGGCCGCCGGCAATACGACTCCGGGCGACAGCGGCGTCGCGGCGGACTTGGACGCCGCGCTGGCGGCCGCCGCAGAATTCTTGCAAAAAGAAAACTACGCCGCGGCGCGCAAGGCCGCGGAACACATCCTGGCCGACCCGCGGGTACACTCATTCGACGCCGTCTGGATCCGGGGTGCGGACATCCTGGGCCGGGCGAACCTGACCCTGCTCACCACGCCGGCCCCGGCTCCAGACAAAATCCGCCAGACGGTCCAGGCCGGTGATACTCTCCTCGGGCTCGCCGCCCAAAACCACACCACCGTCAAAGTCCTCGAACGCGCCAACAAAATCGACACCGCCCGCACCACGATCTACCCCGGCATGATGATCACCGTGATGCCGGTGAACCTTTCGCTCTCCGTGATCAAATCCCGCTACCGCCTGTTGGTCTTCAATGGCGACAAGCTGTTCAAATCCTACACGGTTGGCATCGGCCGGCAGAACCGGACTCCGGTGGGAATTTTCAAGATTGCCAACCGGATGGAACGTCCGCCCTGGACCAACACTCAGGGTAAGATTATTCCTTACGGCGATCCCCAGAACGTGCTCGGGACTCACTGGCTCAGTCTCCAACCCAGCGCAAACACCGATCCTGCCCTCAAGAGCTTCGGCATTCACGGAACCTGGTTGCCGGAGTCCGTCGGCACTCCTTCCAGCGAAGGCTGCATCCGTCTGCGGAATAACGAAATCGCCGAACTGTTCGACTATATCCCCCTCGGAACCAAGGTCATCATCAGGGACGAGTGAATCATGCCCGTCATCCTCGAATTTGAAAAATCACTCTACGAGCTGGAAGACAAAGTCCGGCAGCTCCGGGAATTCAGCCGGACCAACAACGTGGACGTGAACCACGGGATCCAACTCCTGGAAGAGCGCATTGCGGAAACCCGCAAGCAGCTCTTCAGCAATCTCACGGCCTGGCAGCGGGTTCAACTCGCCCGCCATGCGGAACGGCCGTTCCCGCGTGATTACGCCAGCCGCCTGTTCACCGATTTCCTGGAAATCCATGGTGACCGCCGGTTCGCCGATGACCATGCCATTATCGGCGGGTTCGCCAAGTTTGATGGCGAGCCGGTCATGTTCATCGGTTCGCAGAAAGGTCGGAACCTCAAGGAAAACGTCCGTTGCCGGTTCGGCTGCGCCAATCCTGAAGGATACCGCAAAGCTCTGCGTCTCATGAAGATGGCAGACAAGGCCGGCGTCCCGATCCTGTGCTTCATCGACACTCCCGGAGCATATCCCGGCGTGGGCGGTGAGGAACGGCATGTGGCCGAAGCCATTGCCGTCAATCTGATGGAAATGTTCAATCTCCGCGTCCCGGTTATCTGCGTCGTAACAGGCGAGGGCGGCAGCGGCGGCGCCCTGGGCATCGGCGTCGGCAACCGTGTGCTCATCATGGAATACTCCTATTACTCCGTGATCACCCCCGAGGGCTGTGCCGCCATTCTGTGGCGCGACCCGTCGGCCACGCCGCAGGCCGCTGAATCCCTGAAAATCACCGCCACCGACCTGCTGGCCCTGAATATCGTCGACGACATGGTGCCCGAACCGCTGGGCGGCGCCCATCGCGACGCCGACGCCGCGGCCAAAATGATGGGGGAATCCCTGCGCAAGCACCTCGCCGAACTGCGCAAGCTCAGTCCCGAAGAATTGCGCACCCAGCGCTATGACCGTTTCCGTAAGCTCGGCCGGTTCGAAGAGAATCTGCCGACGCTGCCGGCCGCAGCGAAAAAGGATTGACCCGGTGGCGCCTCTTTCATCCCGCGCCAAACCGCCGCAGGTGCGCCTGATGCAGGCAAAACTCTCTGACGCCCAGGAGATTGCAGGTTTATTGCGGCCATATGCCGTCAAAGGCCTGGTCCTGCCTAGGACTGCCGCGGAAATTGAACAGCACATCGGGCTTTTCCTCGTCGCGGTACTCAACGGCAACGTGGCCGGGTGCGTGGCTTTGCGTGATTACGGCGCCGGACTGGTGGAGATCCGTTCCCTGGCCGTCAGCCGGGATAGCGCCGGGGTCGGGCTCGGTTCCAAACTGGTCGCCGCCGCCGTAAAGCGGGCGACGGCGAAGAACGAAGCCACACGGATTTTTGCGCTGACCCTCAGACCGAATCTCTTTCAACGGCTCGGTTTCAATATCGTCGCCGACAAGGAAGAGCATTTCCCGCAGAAAATCTGGAACGACTGCCGGCATTGCCGCAAACAGGAACGCTGCGACGAAACCGCCGTTCTTTTTCGTCCCCGGCCGCCGGGGACGAAAAAGAATCCTGGGGCCGGATAAAGCTTGGTTTGGCGGCAGGATGGCAGGAGGAGAGGGATAGGCGATTCCGGCTTGTGCTGACTTTCCCGCCCTTGGATCTTCAAAACCATTAGTGTCGCATAATATACGTTATGTATAATTGCATATGGCAATAAAAGCTAGGGTGTTCTGACTAGAAGATTTCCAAATACCCCCCTTTTTACGACTAAGGGAAAAGTCGAACGTTGAACGTCGAAGGAAAACCCGGTCGGTTTGAGCTTAGATTTATCGCAT
>CAITSE010000164.1 GCA_903894975.1 uncultured Lentisphaerota bacterium | reverse complement strand
TGTTGATGGCGCCGTGAACGCTGGTCTTGGTGGTCTGGACCGGGTCGAACTGGTAATGCACCGGCGAGGCGGGGCAGGCGAGATTGTAGATCTGGTCGACCTCCAGATAGATCGGAAAGGTGACGTCGTGCCGGATCAGTTCGAAATAAGGGTTGCCGATCAGGGAGGCAATATTGCGCTTGTCGCCCGTGAAAAAATTGTCCAGGCACAGCACCTCATGCCCTTCCTTGAGGAGCCGCTCGCACAGGTGGGAGCCGAGGAACCCGCTGCCGCCGGTGACCAGAATACGTTGGCGCATCGTATCAACCTTTTGAATTTGAGCCCCGGCGGGGCTGCCGTGTGTAACTTGGGGGCGTGAGCCTCAGGACAGGGAATGCGAACGTCGAACATTCAACATCGAACGTCCATCGTTGAATGGAAACCAACCTTCGTGCCCTTTGCGAGCTTCTGTTCAAAACGATATAGAGGAGCGTTCACCGGCCGTATTTTTTGCGGACTTCGTCCTGCAGCGCCTGCTGGAAATCCAGAACGTCATCCTGCGTCGGCTTGGCGGAGCCGGCGGCGGGATTGAGGCCGAGGCGGCCGCGTTCGTCCACCCACCATTCCCCTTTGGCGCCGGAAGCGAACGTGACGTCGCCGCTCAGGCTGGCGCCGGGACGGATGAGTTTGTTAATGGAAACCTGGGCCTTGGCGGCGGCAGGGCCGGCAGCACCCTCATCTCCAACGCTTTCCTCATCCAGATCATAGGCCTCTTCACCCGCCGGGGCGGCGATACCGGCGGGGGGGGCCTTACCCTTGGCCGGGGCCATGGGCGGCGGCGGTTTCGGCAGCTCCACCGGGTCCAATTTTTTCCAGTTGACCTCAAGATCGGCGGACAGCAGCTTTAGATCCATATACGTCATCTTAACGCCGCTTTTTTCCAGTTCTTTCTGGATATCGGAGAGCGACATGCCGGCGTTGATGCGCCCGGCGATGAACTCGTTGCGTTCCGGTTCGTTCATGGCAATATCCCGTTTGGCCGGGCCCTGGAGGCGCGGCGGTCCGTTGGAAGATGCAGGTCTGAACTGTAGCCGTATGCGGAACGAGGTCAAGGGAGCCGGTGGGACGTGATTTGAAACTTGAAATTTGAAATTGGGCAAACGGCGCCCGAAACCCTTGACCGCTGGCCCGCGTGAGACGGCGTCCTCCTCTACGGGGCGCCGTAAATCCAGCCGGGCACCTTCGCCTCTTTGTGTTCTTTTGTGGCAAAAAAACGAGTCACTCAGAGCTGGCCGGCGGCGCGCTTCTTGAGTTCGGCGACGATGGCGCGGACGTCCTGTGCGCGGCTTTTGGGCAGGACCAGAACGGCGTCTCCGGCCACGATCACGGCCACATCGTCCATGCCGACCACGCCGACGGCCATGCGGGCGGCGCCGGGGGCGTTATAGACGATGGAGTTACGCGTATCCGCCAGGATTGGGTCGCCGATGGTGACATTGCCGGCGGCGTCGTGGGGAAAGGAGCGATCCAGGGCGTCCCAGGCGCCGATGTCGTCCCATGGAAAGTCGGCGCGCACGGCAAGGAGATGCCCGGCTTTTTCCAGGAGGGCATAGTCGATGGAAATATCCGGAAGTCCGGCGAAAACGGCTTCCATTTCCGCGGTGTCGCCACGATCCAGGGCGGCGGTCATACGGCGCACGGCGGCGGCGGATTCGGGGCAAGCGTGGGCGGTTTCCGCATCGTAGGTGGAAAGACGCCAGAAGAACATGCCGCTGTTCCAGAAAAAGCGGCCGGAGGCAAGGTATTCCCGGGCGGCGGCCTGATCGGGTTTTTCGAGCATGCGTACCACGGGATAAATCTCCGGGCCGCCGGCAGAAAGCTGGACGGGCTTGGCGCCGGCCGCGGTTTCCAGGTAGCCATACCCGGTTTCCGGGCGGTTCGGCGGGATGCCGATGGTGACCAGGGCGGGCTGGGTTTCGGCGGCGGCGAGCGCGGCGGACACGGCGGCCTGGAAGCGTTCCGGCCGGCCGATCTGGTGGTCGGCGGTGACGATGGCCAGAGTCGCGTCGCCGCCGCCGAGGCGGTGGCGGACGACCGCGGCGGCGTAGGCCAGGCAGCCGGCGGTGTTGCGCTTGCAGGGTTCGCCGAGAATGTTTTCCGGGGGTAACCCCAGGCCAGCCTGGCGGATGGGTTCGACCAGATGGCGGGCGGTGACCACGAGAATGCGCTCGTCCGGAATCAGCGGGCGCAGGCGGTCCACGGCTTCCCGGAGCAGGCTGCGCTGCGGATCATTCAGGGCCAGGAGCTGCTTGGGGAACTGGCGACGGGAGAGCGGCCAGAAGCGCTCACCGGAACCGCCGGCCATAATCACGGCCAAGCGCGGAAGGGATGCGGTCATGGAACCTGACCTCCGGAAGTGCAGCCTGAAATCAAGCGAGAGTGATGACGGCGGCGGGCGCGGCGGGCGGGCTCAGCGCGACGAGCCGGAAGGCTGGCCGGGGACGGGAAGGTCCAGAAGCTGACAGGCCAGCCGGACCAGCTCTTCGCGACCGAACGGCTTCTTCAGGGTTTCCACATGGCGGTCGGTGGACTTGATCTCGGCCATTTCATCCTGGAAGCCGCTGACCACCAGGACGGGGAGCTGGCTGGTGGTGTCGGTTTCACGCAGGGTGGCGAGCAGGCGGTGCCCGTCTACGCGCGGCATGTGCAAATCCAGGATCAGCAGGTCCGGCACATTCCGCCCAAGATGCAGACAGGCTTCATGGCTGTCGGTGAACCCGGAGACGTCGACATTGATTTCAGACGCTTCCAGAATGGACTTGATGAGCGTGACAATGACCTCGTCATCGTCCACCGCCATCACCCGCAACTGGCGGTTTTTTTGCAGGACGGCGGGGCTCATGCCACTCTTCCGGACAAACTCAGCCAGACCGTCCCGGGACACCTTCCAGCGGCCGGTCAGCGGATTCTGTTCAGCAGGAATGCGGCCGGTTTGAAGATAATAACGCGCGGTCCGCGCCGGAATCCCCAGGATTCGGCCGATTTCACCACTGGAGTAGAGTTCTTTGTCGCGAACGGGGTCTGTCATGGTGCGAAACGGAGTCAAAACGTGGACTACGCAAATCGGAAAGGAATTCAACCAAGTCTACCGGGAAAAGATATAGTAACATGCAGGCCGTCGGACAGAATGCAATTCCAAATCCCGGTGTGCGGCGGCCAAAATGGCGGAAGTCCGAATGGGTTTGGAATGTTGCGGAGCGTTAACCCTCCCGCGGGGTGGCGGCCAGCGGCGGCAGGGGAATATCCAGAGAATCGGCCACGGCCCGCAGAAGTTCGGCTTCTTCAACCGTGGCCAGGCCGTCGGTGCCGATGGTGGCGACACAGGCCGCCACCAACCGCTGTTTGACGCTGGTCCCGGACTGGGCCAGGCGCTCCAGGGCGCCATCCAGCGGCCCCAGGCCGCAGAGATCCGCAGGCAGCAGCGAACCGAGATTGGCGAGCAGCATTTCGCGATGGCCCGCGGCATAGGCCCGTTCCGCGGCGGGGAAGTCGGCAGAACCGACCCAGGCCAGGGTGGAAAGAACGATGCGGGCATCGTCCGCCGGCGGCGTCTTGCGCCGACCCGGCGCGGTGAAGGACGCCGGCCGGAGCTGACGGAGAAAGAGACGCCGGAGCATGTATTCGAAAAGCGAGATTTGATTGTCAGCGCCGGCCAGGCGGTCCAGATTGTCCAACAGCCGATCCCGCTCCGCTTCCGGCAGGCTCCGGAGGGTGGCGGCGGTGATCTGGGCCAGGGGCAGGCGCGCCTCGGGGGGAAGGGCGGCGGTGGCTTCCGTGAATTGCAGCACCTGCTCCAGAGTGGAGGCGCCATGACTTTCGGTCAAAAGCCGGCATTGCTTCTCCCGCACCCCAGGATCCGCGTCCAACAGCAGGGCATAGACCAGATTGACGGCCTGGCCGGGATAGTGGGCGGCGGTCATGAGTTCCGCCGGCAGCGCGGCCAGGAGCGCGGCGGCTTGAGCCATGTGTTCGGGCAGCGGAACCCCGACATGCGTCAGCACCTGGTCGGGCGCCAGTGAAACATTCCGGAGCCAGGGGCTGGCCGGCGCGGCGTCAGGCTGCAGGCGTGGAGGGATGCCGCGGTCGCGCCGGCCGCCGCCGACCAGGGCGGCGACGGCGGATTCATCGTCCGCCTCGACCTCGCTCTCCGCCAAATCCGGGAGGCGCCCGTCAAAGGCGGGGTCCAGCCGGCGGATGCGCGCTTCCAGCGGCGGATGCGTGGTGAACAGGCGCGACCAGAACGAATCCAGGCCGCTGGCGAAAAAGAGATGAGCGGCATTTTCCGCGTCGGGCGAGGCGATGACGCCGTGGCCCGGCAGGCCGGCGATCTTTTTGAGCGCCCCGGCCAGCCCCGCGGGGTTGCGGGTGAACTGGACCGCGGCGGCGTCGGCCAGGAATTCACGCTGGCGGGAGATGGCGGACTGGATGAGCCGGGCGAAGAAGACGCCGATCAAACCCACAACCATGAGCCCTAACCCAATCATCGGAAGCGGGTTGCCTCCTTTTTTTTCGCTGCGCGAACTGGACGTGAAACGCGTGCTCTGGAGCAGGACGCGGCCGGTGATGTAAAGGAGCAGGATCCCGTTCAACAGCGCCAGCAGGCGCAGATTCATCCCCATGTCGCCATTGAGCAGATGGCTGAATTCATGGGCGATGACCCCTTGGAGTTCGTCGCGGGTGAGCCGGCGCAGGCTGCCGCGGGTGACGGCCACCGCGGCGTCGCGCGGCGAGAACCCGGCGGCAAAGGCATTGATGCCGCCCTCCCCGGGAAGCACAAAGATTTGGGGCACTGGGATACCCGAGGCGATGGCCATTTCCTCGACCACATTGCGGAGCTGGCGTTCGGCGGGATTGGTCGTGTCGGGCGGCACCGGTTCGCCGCCGAGCATGCGGGCGATGGCCGCGCCGCCTTCGCGCAGGGCGATGAACTTGCCGGCCGCACCGGCGCCAATGAGTAGGATAGTAGCGCCCGCCGTAATCAGAAAAAGCTGAGGCTCCCAGAGCCGCACGGCCTGGAATTCATCCTCCCGTCCCGAAGAGACGCCGCTATTCGACTTTCCAGATCCGAAGGTTCCCAAGCTGAAGGCGATCACGGCGTAGACTGACACAATGATCAGCGCCACGCATAGGCCGTAAAGCAGCACCAGCCACGCGGTGTTGCGCCGGGCTTGGTCCTGGCGGGCAAAAAAGTCGTTCATGTCAGCTGCACCTTGACCGGGGCGCGCTCGCCGGCGTCGGTCAGCTCGAACGGGGCCGCGGCGCGGAAACCGAATGGCCCGGCGACGAGCACGGCGGGAAAGGTCTCAATGCCGGTGTTAAAGGTCATGACCGCGTCATTGTAGGCCTGCCGCGCAAAGGCAACCTTGTTCTCCGTGGATGTCAGTTCCTCCATGAGCCGGAGCATAGTCTGACTGGCCTTAAGGTCGGGATAATTTTCTACGGTGGCCATCAGGCGGCCCAGGGCGCCGCCGAGCAGTCCTTCGGCCCCGGCCAGGCCGGTGATGGCGGCGGCGTCAGCCGGGTCGGCGGCGGCCCGGCCGGCGGCGGCCATGGCCGTGGCCCGGGCGCGGGTGACCTCCTCCAGCGTCTCGCGCTCGTGTTTGAGATAGCCCTTGGCCGTCTCCACCAGGTTCGGAATGAGATCGTACCGGCGCTTGAGCTGGACGTCGATCTGGACAAAGCCGTTGCGGACGCGGTTGCGCAGCGTCACCAGCCGGTTGTAGATCAGGACCCCCGCCACCACCGGAATGTCGAGCAGGATAAACAAGACCACGAGCACGGTTGTCATATGTGTGATTTCCTCTTTCATATGAACAGAAGGCCGCGAAGGTCACCAAGAGGATTGCAATCTACTTCGTGTTCTTTGCGAGCTTCTGTTCAAAAACGGTTCGGTCAGTCCAGAAAAATGTTGTCGATCAGGCGGGTGGCGCCGAAAAACGCGGCCACGGCCAGCACCGCCGGGTGGTCGACCGTGGTCAGAAGTTCCAGGGTCTCGCGGCTGCGCAGTTCCACATAATCCACACGGCCGCAGGCCGTGCCGATGGCGGCGCGGAGCGGGGCGCAGAGCCGTTCCGCACGGCGTTCGCCGGCGGCATACGCCTGGCGCGCCTGTTCCAGGCCGCGGGAGATGGCCAGGGCCCGCGTCCGCTCATCCTCACTCAGGTAGACGTTGCGCGAACTCATGGCCAGGCCGTCCGCCTCGCGCACGATCGGCGCGACCACCACCTCCACCGGGAAGTTCAGGTCTCGCGCCATGCGTTGCAGGACCAGCACCTGCTGGGCGTCTTTCTGCCCGAACACCGCCACGTCCGGCAGCACGGCGTTGAACAGTTTGGCGACCACTGTGGTGACGCCCCGGAAATGGCCGGGCCGCCGCTCGCCGCAGAGCGGTTGCGAAAGTTTTTCCTCGACCACCCAGGTGGTGGCGTCCGGCGCATACATCACCGCCGGTTCCGGCGCGAACACGGCGTCCACACCTTCCTGCTCACAGAGGGCGCAATCGCATTCGAAAGGACGCGGGTATTTGCCGAAATCCTCTTTCGGCCCGAACTGCGTGGGATTGACGAAGATCGTGACCACCACGCGGTCGGCGCGGCGGCGCGCCTCGCGAACCAGCGAGAGATGCCCCTCGTGCAGGGCGCCCATGGTCGGGACGCAACCGACGCGCTGCCCCGCCCGGCGCCAGCCCTGACTCAGCCGCTGCATGTCGGCAATGGTACGGATGATCTCCACAAACCTCTCCCATCGTGCCCGGCGCGCCATGCTCCGGGCGGCGCCATGCGGGTACTATAGTCCGCGCCGGAATGGCGGTGCCCGCAGGCGGAATGGAACAGAAGGCGCAGAGACGCAAAGACGACCGTCTCTTCGGTGTCGGAAACTACATCCCGGCGGGATGCCAGCCTGTAGCCGGTGGTTGAGCGAGGCCTTGCGAGCGACACCACCGGGACGATTCCCCGACGAATGCACCCCGGCAGGGGTGCCAGCGGCGGCGGCCTGGGGATAAGGAGATTGGCACGGGAACCAATGACGGGCTCCTTCTGGGGCGGCTGGCACCCCTGCCGGGCATGCGCGTAAACGTAAGACACCGTTTGTGGGATACGAAGACGCGACAGAGCGTGAAACCGGCACCGCCTGAAGGCGGAACTCCGAACTCGGACGGCCCGCTCCACGTTGGGAGTTCCCAC
>CAITSE010000163.1 GCA_903894975.1 uncultured Lentisphaerota bacterium | reverse complement strand
GCAGCAATGGTACTGAGCCTCAGAGCTCGGGAGAGTAGCCCGCTGCCAGCCCTTTTTTCTCACCCCATAAGGCCAACGCCAAAAGCGGAACGCCTGAACCATCAAACCCCCAGTGGCCAAAAGCCAAAGGGGGTTTTTTGTTGTTCGGGAAAAGCCGGAAGCCGAGAACCGCCGGGGGCTGTCGAGGGCCGGCGGGCGCCGTCGAGGGCTCTCAATGGACCCGATGGAAGCTGGGGGAGAGGCTTAACCATAGGAACCACAGGGACCACAGGGACGACAGGAACCACAGGGACCACAGGGACGACAGGGACGACAGGGACGACAACAGCCTCCCGCGGTCATTCTTCCGTTCTTCCGTCTTTTCCGTTCCTTCCCGTCCCTGGTGTCCCTTGAGTCACTGAAGTCCCTCTCCCCGTCCCTTTGTCCATCAACCCTGACCCGGAGGCTGGAAGGATTCGCGGGCAGGGAACGGGATCTGCAACCCCGCAATCTCGCCAGCCCGCGAAAAACGTGGTGCAACCACGTTCCTACAAGGAATCGGAACAGGGATTATTTCCCCGATTCCGGCCGCCCCTTGCGGATCTCCACGCGCCGGATCTTCCCGCTGATGGTCTTGGGCAGCTCCGTGACAAACTCGACCAGGCGTGGGTATTTGTAAGGCGCGGTCGTCTTTTTCACGTGCTCCTGCAACGCCTCGGCCAACTCCGGGCCGGCCGCCCAGCCTTTGGCCGTGACCACGGTCGCTTTCACGACCTGGCCGCGGTCCGGATCGGGGACGCCGGTGACGGCGCATTCCAGGACGGCGGGATGTTCCATGAGCGCGCTTTCGACCTCGAACGGGCCGATGCGGTAGCCGGAGCTTTTGATCACGTCGTCGGCGCGGCCGACGAACCAGAAATAGCCGTCCTCGTCGCGCCAGGCCATGTCGCCGGTGCGGTAGATGCCGTCATGCCAGACGGTTGCGGTCAACTCCGGATCGCGGTGGTAGCCGGTGAACATGCCGGGGATGGGGTCGCGGGTGCGGAGGATGATTTCGCCTTCCTCGCCGGCCTCGCAGGAGCGGCCGTGCTCGTCCACCAGGTCCACGTCATAGCCGGGGGCCGGGCGGCCCATGCTGCCGGGGCGCGGCTCCATCCAGGGGAAGGTGCCGACGGTCAGGGTCAACTCGGTCTGGCCGTAGCCTTCCATGAGCTTGATGCCGGTGGCCCTGAGGAAGGCCTGGTAAACTTCGGGGTTGAGCGGCTCCCCGGCCACGGTGCAATGGCGGAGCCTGGGGAAACGGTATTCCGCGAGCGGTTCCTTGATCAGGAAGCGGAAGACCGTGGGCGGGGCGCAGAAGGAGGTGACCGCGTATTTTTGCAGCACCTCCAGCATCTGCTTCGGCACGAACTTGTCGTAATCGTAGACCATGATGGCGCAGCCGGCCAGCCATTGTCCGTAGATCTTGCCCCAGGCGGCTTTGGCCCAGCCGGTGTCGGCCACGGTCAGGTGCAGGCCGTCCGGCTCCACATTCTGCCAGTACTTGGCGGTGAGGATGTGGCCGAGGGGATAGGTGTAGTTGTGCAGGACCATTTTCGGCATGCCGGTGGTGCCGGAGGTGAAATAGAGCAGGAACGGATCACGGTTGGCGGAGCCCGCGGCTCCAGTGGGGCGCGCGAATTCCGCGGGGGCGGTGTCCAGCCCGGCGTTGAAATCAAGCCAGCCGGCCCGGGGCGTGCGGTCGGCGCCGGCCAGGATTTTGCAAGTCAGCGGGCGGGTTTTCGCTTCGGCCGCCTCGACGTGGCCGCGGATCAGCGGTTCGTTGACGCAGACCACGGCGCGGATGTCGGCGGCCTGGATCCGGTAGGCCAGGTCCTTGACCGTCAGCAGGTGCGTGGCCGGGATCGCGACGGCGCCGAGCTTGTGGCAGGCGAGCAGGGCGAACCAGAATTCGTAGCGCCGCTTCAGGATCAGCAGCACCGGGTCGCCCTTGCGCACGCCGCACCGGTGGAGGAAATGGGCGCAACGGTCGCTTTTTTCCTTCATGTCGGCAAAGGAGAAAACGGCTTCGGCACCGGCGTCGTCGCACCAGACCATGGCGGTTTTGCCCGGCTGCGTCCGGGCGAGTTCGTCCACGACGTCATAGGCGAAATTGAACGAATCCGGCACGCGGATCTGAAAATGTGCCTGAAATTCCTCGTACGAGGCGAAGTCGCGCCGGGTGACATACCGGTCCAGGGGCAGGGAGTTCATGGAAGAAAGGCTCGCGCGGGGGGTGAGGGATTTTCCGGGTTGGGGGGAGAGCGTCCGGCGCGTCTGACTTGTCGGACAGGTCGGACCTGTCGGACGAGTCGGACCCGGACCGCGCCGTCACAGGATCAGCGCCAGGAAGCGGGCGGGCTTGCCGCCGAGGGAGCGCATGGCATGGGGCAGGCCGGAATCGAAATAGATGGAGTCGCCGGCGTGCAGTTCCACCTCGTGCCGGCCGATGATCAGCCAGAGCGCGCCATCCAGAACATAGTTAAGTTCCTGTCCGGGATGGGCATGGACCTGGACCGGCGCGCCGCTTTCCGGCTGCGGGTCGACCGTCACCAGGAACGGTTCCATGCGCCGGTGCTGGAAACCGGCCGCCAGGCTTTCGTAGTTGTATTGCTGGCGCCGGCTTACGGCCGGCCCGGTGCCGCGGCGGGTGATGCAGAAGCCGCGGACATGCGAGTCGTCCCCGGTCAGGATGGCGGTGAGATCGACCCGGTGATGTTCCGCGAGCCGGTGCAGGAAGCCGATGGGAATGTCCGCCGCGCCGGATTCGTAGGCCGCGTATTCTTCGGGGGTGACGCCCAGGGCGCGGGCCAGGTCGGGCGCCGGGGTGCCGGCGATCTCGCGCAACGTCCGGATCCGTTGTGCGATTGGCTTGAGAGGATCCGTCGTCATGGGCCTGGCGCGCTCCGGTGCCGTGCCCGGGACGACCGGGCTCGGCGCATGGGTTACTATGACGCCGGGGCGCGGGGTTGCCAGAACGCAGACGATTGGTTTGAACCGCTAACTTTCGCTAACGGTTCGCTAATAGAGTAGAACCTTCTGAGTGAAAACCGTGGTTTTCCGATCATGATTTCCCCGTGAACAAGTACAAACAGTAGCCCGGGCAAGCCGGCCGCAACGATGGCATAGCACCACAAAGCTGGTTCCGGCTTGGCCGGGCTAGGGGATTGGTCAGCGCAAATTAGCGAGAGTTAGCGGTTGAGATTGTTTTTGCGGCAAAAGAACGCAAAGAACGCATAGAGTGACCGTTATGAAAATGGCACAGAATCCCCGCAGGGGATGCCACAACGTAGCCTCGGGCGTAAGCCCGTGGGAAATGAAATAAAGAAGAAAAGAATTAAGCCCCCGCAG
>CAITSE010000162.1 GCA_903894975.1 uncultured Lentisphaerota bacterium | reverse complement strand
GTTGATGGCGCCGGTTTCCTGAACCCTGAACCCTGAACCCTGAACCCTGCGGCCTGAACCCTGAACCCTGCGGCCTGAACCCTGCACCCCGCGGCCTGAACCCTGAACCCTGAACCCTGCACCCCGCGGCCTGAACCCTGCACCCTGCGGCCTGAACCCTGCACCCCGCGGCCTGAACCCTGCACCCCGCGGCCTGAACCCTGCACCCCGCGGCCTGAACCCTGAACCCTGCGGCCCTGGGATTTTGCTATGGCCGGAGAAAGAAATATACCCGGGAAACCCGCCGGCATGCCGCGTTGCAGATCCGGATTCCCGACTTACTTTAAACTACCGTGTCTAACGGGATTCCGTTCTGCCAGACTCCGCCGTTTTTTCCGCCGTCCGGCCCGCGCCCGGGAGCGGGATGCCGGCGGGGTGGCGGGGACGGAAGCCAAAGCCAGGAAAAAGGTATTGCCATGGCGAACACGGTACTCATCGGCCTCCAGTGGGGCGACGAAGGTAAGGGCAAGATCATCGACGTCCTCACCGAGCAGGCGGAGGTCGTCGTCCGCTTCCAGGGCGGCGACAATGCCGGTCACACGGTGGAAATCGGGGCCGAGAAATTCGCCCTCCATCTCATTCCCTCCGGCATTCTCCGGCCGGGGACAATGAACCTCATCGGCAACGGTCTGGTCGTCAATCCGCTCGGACTCCACACGGAGATCACCGAACTGGAGGCGCGCGGCATCCGCATCCGCGACCGCCTGTTCCTCAGCTCCCGCGCGCACCTGGTTTTTCCCTACCACCAAGTTCTCGACGGCCTTTCCGAAGCCCGCCTCGGCGACCGCAAGATCGGCACCACCAAGCGCGGCATCGGCCCGGCCTATGCCGACAAGATCAACCGCACCGGCATCCGCGCCGGCGAGCTCCGCGACCCCGTCCGGCTCGAAGCCTCCTTCCGCGCCAAGGCCGCCTCTTTTCAGGAGATTTTCCAGGCCGCCGGCATCACCTTTGACGTGGACGCTGAATGGGCCCGGATCAAGCCTGTCGCCGCCGCGCTGGCCCCCATGGTGGCCGACACCACCCTGATGCTGCACCGGCTCATCCGCGAAGACAAAAGCATCTTGTTTGAAGGCGCCCAGGGCACCTGGCTCGACGTGGATTTCGGCACTTATCCGTACGTCACCAGCAGCAACACCACCTCCGGCGGCGCCTGCACCGGCACCGGCATTCCGCCCAACCGCATCCGCCACGTGGTGGGGGTGGCCAAGGCCTATACCACCCGCGTCGGCTCCGGCCCGTTCACCTGCGAACTGACCGAGGCCGTCGGCGAACGGCTCCGCGCCGTCGGCCGCGAATTTGGCACCACCACCGGGCGCCCCCGCCGGTGCGGCTGGTTCGACGCCGTCGCCACCCGCTACGCGGTCATGATCAATGGGGTGGATTCCATCGCCTTCACCAAGCTGGACGTGCTCGACGGCTTCGACAAGGTCCTCATCTGCACCGCCTATGAAGTCGACGGCGTCCGCCGCACGGAAATGCCCGACGACCCGCACGAGCTGGAGCGCGCCAAACCGGTCTATGAGGAAATGCCGGGCTGGGACAGCACCGCCTCCGCCCGCGGCTGGGATGAACTTCCCGCCGCCGCCCAGGCCTATCTCCGGCGCCTCTCGGAACTGATCGGCGCCCCCGCCGGCATTATCTCCGTCGGGCCCGCCCGCGACCAGACCTTCCTGGTGAAGGGATCATAAGAAAACGAACGTCGAACATCGAACATTGAACGTCCAACGTCGAATTGGAGTGTAGGCTTAAGCTCCATCCGGTCGGTTTTCCCTTCAACGTTCAGCGTTCGACGTTCGATGTTCAACGTTCGTTTTTTCCTTGATGGTTAAAGCCTGAAGTCTGAAGAAAGGTTGAAGCTTGAATGCCTGATCCGGCCCCGCCCAACCCGCCGCGGCACATCGCCGTGATCATGGACGGCAACGGCCGCTGGGCTCAGGCCCGCGGCCTGCCGCGCCTGGAGGGGCACCGGGCCGGGGCGGAAAGCGTCCGCCGGATCGTCGAGCTCTGTTCCGAGTTCAAGATCCCGCACCTGACCCTGTACGCCTTCAGCACCGAGAACTGGAACCGGCCCCGGGCCGAAGTCGAGGCGCTGATGCTCCTCCTGGAACGCTTCCTGAAAGAGCGCGCGAAGGATCTGCACAAGCACAAGATCCGCCTTCACGCCATCGGCCAGCTCGAACGCCTTCCGGCCGGCCCCGCCGGCGAACTGCGCCGGGTCATGGAGGCGACGCGCCTCCACGCCGCCGGCACCCTCACCCTGGCCCTGAGCTACGGCAGCCGCGATGAAATCACCGCCGCCGTCCGCCGCATCGCCGAAGAGGCCGTCCGCGGCGAACTGCGCCCGGAAGAGATCACCGAGGACACGGTCGCCACGCACCTCCAGACCGCCGGCCTGCCCGAGCCGGATCTCCTGATCCGCACCAGCGGCGAGATGCGCCTCAGCAACTTTATGCTCTGGCAGTTGTCTTACGCTGAACTGTATGTCACCCCCTGTCTCTGGCCGGACTTCGGACGCGAGGAATTCATGCTCGCGTTGGAAGAGTACGGCCGGCGAAAACGCCGTTTCGGAGGAGTCTGAGATGTTCCGTTGGCGGCTTTTGAGCAGCACCATTCTAATCGTGGCCGTACTCGGGGCGGTCTGCCTGCACGGCTGGCCGGGCGCCGTCGTGTTTGCCGTACTCATGGCCTGGTTTGCCTGGGTCGCCGCCGGCGAATTCCTCAATCTGGCCCGCGCCTGCGGCGCCTCCGGCTTTCCGCGCCTGACCCAGGCTTTTGCCGTGTTCCTGACCCTGGCGGTCGGGATTCTGCCGGCGATCTTCGCCCCGGAGTGTGGCCAGCATGAGCGCCGCGACATCCTGGCCCAGGGCTTCACCTCCCTGGTGCTCGTCTCTTTCCTGGTCTTTGGGTTCCGCCAAGTCTTCCGCCGCGGCCCCGGCAGCCGCGCCATCCTCGGCCTGTTCATCTCCCTGGCAGGCCTGATCTACATCTGCTGGACGCTGAGCTTCATCCCGCGCCTCTATTTCAGCACCGGCCTGGACCACCAGGGGCGCTGGCTCGCCCTCTTCCTCGTGGTGGTCACCAAGGCCGGCGACATCGGCGCCTACGCCACCGGCATGCTCACCAGCCGGGTGCTCAAGGGCGGCAACCACAAGATCGAAACGGTCATCAGCCCGAAAAAGAGCTGGGAAGGGTTCTGCGGCGGCGTACTCTTCTGCGTGGCCGCGGCCCTGATCTTCGTCCTGGCCGCGCCGGACCGGCACCTGCATTTCCGCAACCTGGAACTGCTGACCTGGAAGACCGCCCTGATGTGGGGCTTCTTCTGCGCCGTGCTCGGCTACTGGGGCGACGTCGCCGAATCCGCCCTCAAGCGCGCCGCCGCCGCCAAGAACTCCGGCTCCCTGCCCGGGCTGGGCGGCGTGCTCGACGTGCTCGACAGCCTGACCCTGGTCGCCCCCTTCTTCTACGCCTGGCTCCAGATCGTCACCGCCTTCAGCGTCTGAGGCCGGTTTTCAGGCGCGGAGGCCGGCGAGGGCTGTCGATGGGCGCCGGATCGTTATCGAGGGCCCTCGGGAGCTATCGAGAGCCCTCGACCGGCGCCTATTTCCTCGACCGGCGCCCATTCCGCCCGTGGCCGCGGCCTTATTCCAACTGCCAGAGAAATTTCCCGGTCGCGAAGAAGGCGTCGATTTGGTCGACGGACATCTGGGACTTGCGTTCCAGCGCCTCCCGCGTGTTAAAGGCGTTGTGCGGGGTGAGCACCACGTTCGGGAAGCTCTGCAGTTTTTCGACGGCCCGCGCCGCCGGCCCGGTGCGGTCGCCGCCGCGCAACGCCATCCCGAGCTCGTCTTCGTGGTCGTACACGTCCAGGCCGACGCCGCCGAGCACGCCGTCCTCCAGCAGGCGGATCAGCCCGTCCGGCGGCGAGAGTTCGCCGCGGGCGATGTTGACGAAAAGGCAGCCGGGCTTGGCCTGACGCAGCCGCTCGTAGTCGAAATAGCCGCGGTTCTCGCCGGTCAAGTTCATGGCGGCGACGATGACGTCCGCCCAGGCCATTCCCGCTGCGGGCGCCAGATATTCAAGGTCGGCGCGCTTCGGCGCGAGGTCCACGCCTTTCACTTCCATGCCGACGGCGCGGCCGAGTTCGACGATGCGGCCGCCGATGCGGCCCACGCCCACCACCAGCAGCCGGCAACCGGCGCACTCGCGTCCGGTCAGGCCGTCGCGGTTGAACTGCGGCATCTGCCGCACCTGCCGGGGTAGCCGCCGGAGCAGGGACAGGGTCAGCAGCAACGCCTGTTCCGCCACCGCGTTGGTGGCGTATTCCTCAAGGAACCCGCAGGGAATGGACTGCGCCGCGTGGGCGCGGAAGGTGATGAGATGGTCATACCCGGTGCTGCGGCTGAGTACAGCCCCGGCCCGGCCGGCCCAGGCCGGCGGCACCACCGACTGGGTGCGGATGCTGATCAGGCGCGCCGGCGGTTCCGTATGCCCGTCTTCCTGAATCGTGCCCTTGGAAAAGGCGCACCGGTACTGCGGGCCGAGCCGGCGCCGCAGCGTCTCCGCCTCTTCCTCGAAAGCCTCATAGAACCAGATGTCGAGCATGGCGTGATCTCCACGATTTCACTTGAATGATTCAACAGCCGTTTAAGAAAAAAACGAACGTCGAACATTCAACATCGAACGTCGAACGTTGAAGTAAAATGCACCGCATGGATCCCAATTCGACGTTGGACGTTCAATGTTCGATGTTCGACGTTCGCAATTAGTTGTTTTCTAGAAGATTATGGTTCTTAAGTTTACGCGCATGCCCGCCGGGGCTTCCGAGGGGCCTGCGGTTTCGGATTTTCTTTCGCGCCATTTCGTGTGTTTAGCGGGCAAAATAGAATTTGCAACGCTTTCCGGTAATGATGGTTACTCACTCCGCATCCGGGCCTTTGGCGCGCCTTCGCCGTAGACTACGGTTGCCACGGGCTGCCAGGCGGCATCCGGCGTGGCGCGGCGCCACAGGCCGCCGGCGGCGTCGCGGCCGTAGAGGTTGCGGGCAAAAGCCTCGACGGTCGGCGGGAGCACCACCCAGTCGCCATTGATTTTGAGCCGCTCCTGATTGTGCGCGGCCACTTGTTCGAGAAGATCCTTGAACCCGCCCACCGGCCGTTTCTCCGGCCGGGCCGCGGCCGTGGCGCGCAACGTTTCCAGGGACTGCCCCTGGAAGTCGAGGGGCACCTCGGGGGACAGGCCGAGGATCGGGCCGTTGTCCATATCCTCGCCGCGGCCGGTGTAAGGCAGGGCGTGGATGACACTGCTGCGGAGGCCGCGGAGCCCTTCCAGGATGGCGCGTTCGATGGGCACGGTGTGCAGGCCGACCAGCCAGCGCACGCCGTTCTTCAGCCAAGTCAGGTCGCCGGGGTGTACGTTGAGGCAGGGGAAATCGCCGGTGAGATTGGTGAGCGGGACAAAGCCGGCGAGCACGCCGAAGTCCGGCGCCAGCGGCGCCAGGCGCTGGCGGAGTTCCGCAGTCCAGCGTTCGCGGAGTTCGCGGCCCAGCGGCGTGGCCAACGTGACCCGGGTCTCGCCGCCCTCGCGGTAAAAGGCGCGGATGTCACAGGCAATCAGCGGCACGCCGAACGTCTCCGCCAGTGCCGCGGCGCGGCTGCCGGCGGGATTGTCCGTGACCAGGGCGGCGGCCTCCCAGACGGCCGCGGCGCCGGCTTCGGCCCGGGCCTGGAGCAGCCGTTCCGCATTGCTGCCGCCGCCACTGAGAAACAGGGCGGCGCGCGGCTGCCGCCCGGCGGGCAGGTTCAGGTACGGCGTGATGACGGGAGTGGGCATGGCGGTGGTCTGTAGGTCTGTGGTCTGTGGCAGATGGGGGATGGCCGGGGAGGGCATGCGCGTCAATTTAAGGAAAAAATCGAACGTCGAACATTCAACATCGAACGTCGAACGTTGAAGTAAAACCTGACCGGTTCAAGCTTTCATGCACGGCATGAATCCCGATTCGACGTTGGACGTTCAGCGTTCGATGTTCGACGTTCGCATCCCTGGAGTCTCTGAGCTTGTCCCTTGGTCCCTTGGCATTGCGGGATGCCGCGACGTCATCAGCCTATCCCGCCAACCGCCGTTTGCCAATCTTCGGCGTTCCCCCCTGGGAGCGCCGAGTTGCACTCGGCTCCGGTCTGAAGTTTCACGCCCCGCTTCCCCCGCGCCCCCGCCCGGAACGGATAAAGTCCCGGTACCGGGACTTTTGTGTAATGGGTTCACAATAAACAGGTTGTTCCAAAACAAAACCGAACCGGTTGGGCCGGAAAGCGCCTCCCGGGGAACGCCGATCTCCCGATCGACGCGTTTGGTTCCCGCCTTGCGCCCGGCCATTCCATCCCGGAGTTCCTCTTTCGGCGCCGGCGGTTCTCGGGGGCGGAGTCGTTCCGGAAGCATTTTTGCCGCAAAAGAACGCATAGATCGCAACGAGATGCAGGAACCTTTTTCTTTGTGTTCTTTGCGTTCTTTTGCGGCAAAACAGGTTGTTTGAAAAAGATTTCTCCGCGCCCTTGCGCATCTGCGCGGATCATCCGGCGAGTTGTGTTTCCCCTGTACCTAAGGCGCTTCAGGCGGTGCCGGTCTATCGCTTCGGTGTTGCCGCGGCCAGGGCGTCCCCGATGCTCGCGATGGCCGTGTCGAGCCCCTGGATCGCATCCGCCGGCATGCCCGCCAACTGGGCGCCCTGCCGGCGCAGGAGACGGAGTTTGGAGAGGAAGTTTTTCAGCCCTTGTCCGGCGCTGCGCCCCTGACGCCGCACCTTGGCCAGGTCGCCGTCCCGCAACTTGCCAGCCAACGCCTTCTGCCGCAACTCGGTGAGCGCGGTCTTTTTCGGAGCGGACAGGTTCGGCCGGGCCAGTTCCCCTTCGATCCGCATGAGATCGGTGACGTCGGTCAAGTCCGGAATGAAACCCGCGGGCCTGGGCTCAAGCCATTCCTTGTGAAATTCGCGCACCCAGTCATAGACCTGGAGGTAGCGGTACATGGCGGTCCGGCTCAGGCCCAGTCGTTTCTCGGCATAGCTTTCCAGGTCCGGATGGTCCAGGGCGGCGTACAGTTTTTTGTCCCGGACCTGGCTCAGCAGCGCGCCGGCCCGGAGATAGGCGATCTGCACGTTCTTCAGGTGCCCCTTCAGCACCCAGGTAATTTCCAGCGCCTCCTGCGCGGCCGTCTTGGGCTTGGCCGCCGCGGGCGCCGCCGTCTTTACCGCCGCGCTTTTCTTGACCGTGGTCGTCTGACTCGTGGCCATGGTTGCTCTCCTCCCTGATTCCCTCGTGTGTTTCCCCGCCGCGTTCCCAGCCTGAAACCGGCAAGGCTAATTTACTTCGGATTTCGCTTTTGGGTTCCCTGCGGGTACGCGCGTCAATTAAAGAGAGAGTAAGAGGGGCCGGTGCGGGTGGCGATCGGACGGATCGGACGGATCAGTCAGATCAGTCAGATCAGTCAGATCCGGTGAGCAGCCGTGCCGGGGGGCGGCCGCAAAGGGGAGGATATAGTATGACGCCCGAGCCGGAACGGCATCGGGCGATGACAAACGTGGAGACGATATGCGGTTGCGAATTTCACGATGGCGGCTGGGTTGGACGGTCTTTCTTCTGGCCGCGGCGGCGGCGCGGGCGGAATGGAGCTGGAACCCGCTGGAGTGGGGGCAGGAACGGCCGGTCGAGGCCCTGATCATCTGCGGCAACATTCCCGTCCACCGCATTCTCGCGGAAGTGGCCCAGCGGGAAACGGGCGTTCCCATCCTGCTGGTCGCGCCGTCGCGTGACGGGGAACAACTGTTCCTGCTCACCTCCGACGGTGGCGCGCTGGCGGAAACCAAGGCGAACTTCATCCGTCTCGTCCGCACCGTCCGCGCCGAACATGTGGTGGTGCTCGGGGATTCGGCCTATCTGCCGTTAGAGCAGATCGAGCTGCTGCTGGGAGAGGGCACGGTTGTCACCATGGTCGGGGACGACTGGCAGAAGAATTCTCACGCCCTGGCCAAATTTTTGAATGCCGGGAGCGTGGTCAGAGCGTACCGCGAAGCGCTGCTCAAGGCCTTGCTCCGGGACCAGGGTGGCCCGGGTGTCAGCGCACCTCTGTCGCCAGCGCCGGAGATTGCCCCGCCTGCCGCGCCGGCCCCGCCGCTACCGGCGACGATCCCGGCCGTCATCCCCGGGGAACCGGTCGTGCCGCCGCGCCTCGCCGTGCCCGCCGCGGCGAAGTGATTCACGCGGTTGTGCCAGGGCTGGCTGTGGGTTGTGATCCGTGGTAATGATCTGTCGGATCCGACGGATCGGACGGATCTTTCCCCTGCAGGCCACAGGCCTTTTTCAGGCCGAACGGTTATGTTGCTTCTTTTCGCGGGTTACCTCTCCGCCCCCCACAGGCCACGGGCCACAGACCTTCCCCATGACTATCTTCCTCCAAATCGCCCGCAACTCCATGCGCGAGACCCTGCGCCAGCCGGTCTGCCTGCTGGTGCTCCTGAGCGCCCTGGTTCTGATCGGCCTGATGCCGCTGCTGACCCTGTTCGTGTTCCGTGAACAAATCAAGCTGGTGGTGGACAGCGCTCTGGCCACCACCCTGGCCTTCGGCTGGGCACTGGCCGTGCTCAGCGCCAACAGCACGATCTCGCGCGAAATCCGCAACGGCACCGTGCTCATGGTCCTGGCCAAACCGGTGAACCGGCACGTCTTCCTGGCCGCCAAGGCCGCCGGCGTGCTAGCCGCCCTGACCATTTTCTCGTTCCTGTCCGGCACGGCCATGCTCATCGCCGTGCGCGTCGCCAAAGACCAGTTTTTCACGGACAACACGGCTCTGGGCCTGTACTTTGGCGCGCTGCTGGCCGGCCTGGCCTATGGCGGCCTGGTCAACTACCTCACCCGCGGCTCGTTCTGCATGGCGGCCGTGCTGGCCCTGCTCGTGCTGATCCCCGCCGCCGCCGGCGTGGTGGCGATGATCCCGCCCGATGAAGGCGTGGAGCGGCTCCGGGTTTCCCTGGTCCCGGCCATTATCCTGGTCTGGTTCGCCGTGATGGCCATGGGCGCCCTGGCCGCGGCCCTGTCCACCCGGCTGGACATGATGCCGAACCTGGTGGTCTGCGGCTGCATTTTCCTGCTGGGGCTGGTTTCCGACCATCTTTTCGGCCGGGCCGCCGCCGGGAACACGGTCGCCTGGATCGTCTACAGCCTGATCCCTAACTGGCAGCTTTTCTGGACGGCCGACGCCCTGGCCGCGGGCCGGAACGTGCCCTGGTCCTATGTGGCCGCCGGCGCCCTGTACACCCTCCAGTTGCTGCTGCTCTTCCTGCTGCTGGCCATCGTGCTCTTCCGCGGCCGCGAAGTCGGCCGGCAGGATGCGGCCTGAGGAAGGCCTGTGGTCCGTGGCCTGTGGGTCCGTGGGGAAGGAATCAACCCAATCCGTCTGGCCCGCCCGATCTGATCGATTTTCACCACAGTCCACAAGCCATAGGCCACGGGTGTTCCGTTCCGGGCATTGCATGAACGCCCGCCGGTGGTAGTTTACCGGTATGAAAAGATCACAGGTCAGGATCGGGCATATTGCCGAAAAGAGGAACGACGATTTTGTTACGGGTTCGCCTGGCAGTCGTCTTGACATGGTCTGGCCCCTCACCAAGGAAGTCGCATCTCTGAGCAAAAATCACGATGTTGAACGAAGACTACAAAGAGATGTTGCAGTGCTTGGCCGACGAGGGCGTTAAATTCCTCCTGGTAGGTGCCTATGCGTTGGCGGCCCACGGGTATCCCCGGGCGACGATGGACATTGACATCTGGGTCATGCCATCCCCCGACAATGCGAGAGCTGTGCTGAAAACGTTGCGTCGATTCGGTGCGCCGTTACATGGTCTTTCGGTGAGCGACCTCCAAAAGGATGACACCGTCTTTCAGATTGGAGTTGCGCCCCGAAGAATTGATCTTCTCACGGGGGTGTCCGGGCTCCGTTTTGAAGAGGCGTTTGCACACTCCGCCGAGATTACGATCGAGGGGCTTCATGTTCGCATTCCCTCGGAGGAGGATCTGATCCGGAACAAACGGGCGTCCGGACGAACCAAGGATTTGGCAGATGCCGAGGCACTGGAATCCTTGAAAATCTCCGAACCGGAAAAAACCGCTATGCGGCGCAAGCCGCGCCGCTGAATGATACCACCGTTTCCGCATCCGCCGCCACTCCTTCCCGTCCGCCGGGACGAACCTGAACAGGCCCGACTACCATGAATAATTCCTTTTACGTCACCACCCCGATTTATTACGTCAACGACAAGCCGCACATCGGCCACGCCTATACCACGATCCTGGCCGACGTGCTGGCGCGCTACCACCGGCTTCTGGATGAGCCGACCTGGTTCCTCACCGGCACCGATGAGCACGGCCAAAAAGTCCAGGAAGCCGCCGACCGCAATGGCATCACCCCGCAGGAACAGTGCGACCGCACCGTGGGCAATTTCCAGGAACTCTGGAAGCGGCTCGGCATCACCCACGACGACTTCATCCGCACCACCGAGGAGCGGCATAAGACCATCGTCCGCGCCGTGCTCCAGGACCTCTGGAACAAAGGCGAAATCTACGCCGCCGACTACGAGGGCTGGTACTGCGTGCCCTGCGAACGGTTCTACACCGAAAAAGATCTGGTGGACGGCGCCTGCCCCGAATGCCGGCGGCCGGTCAAGAAACTGGTTGAAAAAAGTTATTTCTTCCGCATGGGCAAGTACCAGAGCTGGCTCATCGGCCACATCGAGCAGAACCCGGACTTCATCCGGCCAGCCCACCGCCGCCAGGAGACCCTCGGCTTCCTGCGCCAGCCGCTCAACGACCTCTGCATCAGCCGGCCGAAGGCGCGCCTGGCCTGGGGCATCGAACTGCCGTTCGACCCGGACTATGTCTGCTACGTCTGGTTCGACGCGCTGCTCAACTACGTCAGCGCCATCGGCTACGGTTCGGACGACGCGCGGTTCCGCAAATGGTGGTCCGGTTCCTGCCATCTCATCGGCAAGGACATTCTCACCACCCACACCGTCTACTGGCCGACCATGCTCAAGGCCATGGGCGTGGAGCCGCCCCGGACTGTGTTCGCCCACGGCTGGTGGCTCTCCGGCCGCGAGAAGATGAGCAAGTCCCTCGGCAATGTCGTCAATCCCATGGACACGATCGGGCGCTACGGCGTCGACGCCTTCCGCTATTTCCTGCTCGCCGAGATGACCCTGGGCGGCGACGCCAGCTTCACTGAGGCCGCTTTCATCAATCGCTACAACTCTGATCTCGCCAACGATTTGGGTAACCTGGCCAGCCGCGTCATCAAGATGGTCTGCCGTTTCCTCGACGGCCGCCTCGGCGCGCCCGTAACCCCCGGGCCGGAAGAGCACGGCCTCGTCGCCGTCACCCAGCAGGCGGTCACAGCCATGAAAGAACACCTGGAAGGCATGCAGCTCGAACGCGGCATCGCCGACGTGCTCGCCGCCGTGCGCGAGGCCAACCGCTACTTCGACAAACAGGCGCCGTGGATCCTGGCCAAGCACGAAGACAAGACCGAACTCCGCCGCGCCCTCTCCGCCTGCGCCGAATGCCTGCGCGTCGTCTCCGGCCTGCTGCACCCGGTCATGCCCGGTAAGATGGACGAACTGCGCGCCGCTCTCGGCCTCGCCGCCGCGCCCGCCGGCCCGCACCTCGCCGGCCTCGGCGTCTGGGGCGGTCTGGCAGCGGACGCGGTGATGCAGGACATCCCGCCGCTTTTCCCGCGCATCGAAGTCCCCAAGCCTGAGACTGTGGCCGTGGACTCTGCCGCCGCCGCCCCAGCCAAGCCGGAAAAAAAGGCGAAAGCCGCTCCGGCGCCCATGGAACTGATCGAGATCGCGGATTTCGCCAAGGTCAGCCTGCGCACCGCCAAAATCCTTGCCGCCGAACCGGTTCCGGAAGCGGACCGGCTGCTCAAGCTCCAGATCGATCTCGGCGCGGAAAAGCGCCAGGTCGTCGCCGGCATCGCCAAGTCCTACACGCCGGAACAGCTCGTGGGCAAGACCGTGGTGGTCGTGGCCAACCTGAAGCCGGCCGTGCTGCGCGGCGTCGAATCCCAGGGCATGCTCCTCGCCGCCAAGAGCGGCAAGGAACTGCGCCTGATCACCGTGGACGGCGAAATCCCCCCCGGTTCGTCCGTCGGGTGAGGCGGCGGCGACCGTGCGCGTCCCTTGACTGCGGCGTCCTCGCCGCTTTGGAGTGCGGCGGCTGGACGCCGCTTTTTCCCGCCGGTGGAACCGGTTTCCGGTCTACGGGCGCCGCGTTTTCAACCCGGGCGTGGGATGCAACCGGTGCGTGGGAAGGCGGCTCCGCCGCCGGGGAAAGCGGTGTCGAGCCACCGCACTCCAAAGATGCTTTGCATCGGTACACAAGGACGTGAAAACCCTTACGTTGACGCGCATGCCCTACAGGGTACAAACGGGTTTGGCGTTCCCCCTACCACCCGCGGCTGGTGGTCCGGGCTTCCCTGGGCTCGTCGTCCACGGAGGACCGACCCGGTGCGTCTTCCGGCTCGGACGCAACTCCTTCCGTGTCGCCGGGAGGGTTCGGCGCGGGCGCCGGAGAAGGCCGGCGCGCCTGCTCCAAAAGCGCGAGTCGGCCGTGCAGGCGCCGGACGCTCATGGTCAGCAGCAGCACCGAAAGGGCCAGGCCGCCGCAAATCAGATACAGGATCATGGGTGTTCTTCCTCCGTGGGTTGCGGCCTATGCGGCCTGGATCCAGGATAGGAGCAGCAGCAGGTTAAGCGTGATCACCACCGCCGCCACCACCCCGAGCGAGAGGTTCTCCACCCAAGTGTTAGCATGCGCGGCGCCCATGACCCGGCGCGATGCCGTGAGCCGGATCTGGGTGAGGATGGTGAACGGAAGTTGGATGCTCAGCAGCATCTGCGAGATCAGCAGTCCCTTGAACGGATTCCGCACCAGCAGCAGCGCCAACAGTCCGCCGCCGAGGGTGACCGCCATGCCCAGCAACGTCTCGTGCCGGCGAATGTTGTAGTTCGTCCCGGCCATGCCCGCGCCGATGCTGCCGCCGGCCATGCCCGCCGTAATCGTGGAAGCCAGTCCCGAAAACAGCAGAGCCACGGCAAACACCACCGCCGCCGCCTGCCCGAGCAGCGGCCGCAGCATCCGTTCCGCCTGGCCGAGTTCGGTGACCTGGGTCCCGGCCTGGAAGAACGTCGCCGCCGCCAGCAGGATCATGGCGCTGTTGATGGCCCAGCCGATCCCCATCCCGGTCAAGGTGTCGAACAGTTCGCCGCGCATCTGCTGGCGGATCACCGACTCGTCCTTCAAGTTCCAGTGCCGGCTCTGGATGATCTCGGAGTGCAGAAACAGGTTGTGCGGCATCACCACCGCCCCGAGCACGCTCATGATCACCATCATGGATCCCGACGGAAACACCGGATGCACCCAGCCCGCCACCGCCGCGCCCCAGTCGAGCTTCACCAGCCATAATTCATAGAGAAACGACAGGCCGATGACCGTGACAAAGCCGAGGATGAGTTTCTCAATGCGTTGGTAGGAATGCGAGAACAGCAGCGCCGCCGCCACCCCCGCCACCAGCACCGCCCCCACCGGCAGCGGCAGCCCGAAGAGCATGTTCAAGGCAATCGCCCCGCCCAGGATCTCGGCCAGCGCCGTGGACACTGCCGCCGCCATGGCCGAACCCAGCACCGGCCGGGAAACCCACCGCGGCAGATACTGCGTCGCCGCCTCCGACAGGCACAGCCCCGTGGCAATCCCCAAGTGCGCGGCGTTGTGCTGCAACAGGATCAGCATCATTGTGGACAGCGTCACCATCCACAGCAGCGTATACCCGAACCCCGCGCCGGCGGCGACGTTGCACGCCCAGTTGCCGGGGTCGATGAACCCGACCGTCACCAGCATCCCCGGGCCGAGGTACCGGGCCCAGACCTTCAGGTTGGCCAGGGTCATCCCGTTGAACGGGGAGGTCCAATCCGCGCCGCCGGCCATGGTGCCACTCCCAACCTGAACGAGTTACAGAAGAATCGAATGGATTGAACAGAAGGGCGCAAAGGTCACGAAGGGTTTGGAAGGGAAAATGTTGGGTTTGTTGCGAGCTTCCGTTCAGAACCGGTTCCGCCGGTTTTCGCGCCGGCCGGGCAAACTCAATCTACCCGGACCCCGCCGGGATGCAACCGCCTTGGGAGCGGGGGCATCCTGCCCCCGATTGTGGGAACGTGGGCATCTTGCCCACTGACCCGGGCGAGGAGGGCGGGTGTCCACACCCGGCCACACAGGCCGGCGGGCATCTTGCCCGCCATGGTGGAATTTGCGGGCGCCGAGGGCATTGCCAAGCCCCCGCGCCTTGCCCGCCCGCAAATCCCGCCACGCTGGCAAAGACCGGTGGGCCGATTATACTAACAGCCGCCTCTGCGGAGAGGTGACAGAGTGGTCGAATGTGCGGCACTGGAAATGCCGTGTACGGGTAACCGTACCCAGGGTTCGAATCCCTGCCTCTCCGCCATTTTTCAACTTTATGCGCGGCCCCCCCACCCGCCGTTTCGCCGCCGGCCCCAAAGCCCGGCGGCGTTTTTTGTTTGTGCGTGGAGTGTTTCCTCAAACCCAAAAAACAGGCGTACCGCAGGTGCGCCGGGAGACTGAAGCCGTGGACATCCTCGCCGAACTCAAAAAACTCCGGATTGTGCCGGTCGTGAAACTGGACAAGGCCGAGCACGCCCTGCCGCTCGCCACCGCGCTCAAGGCCGGCGGCCTGCCCTGCATGGAAATCACCTTCCGCACCGCCGCCGCGCCCGACGCCATTCGCGCCGCCGCCACCGTGCTAGACATGGTGCTCGGCGCCGGCACCGTGCTGACCGTGGATCAGGCGAAAAAGGCCGAGGACTGCGGCGCCCGCTTCATCGTCAGCCCCGGCTTCAGCGCCAAAGTCGTGGAGCACTGTCTCTCCCGAAATCTGATCGTCATTCCCGGCGTCTGCACCCCGACGGAAGTGCAGATGGCCCTGGAATACGGGCTCAAGGTTCTCAAGTTCTTCCCGGCAGAAAACTACGGCGGCATAAAAACGCTGAAGGCCATCGGCGCGGCCTACGGCGAAGTCAAGTTCGTCCCGACCGGCGGCATCGAACTGCTGAACCTGGTGGAATACCTGAAGCTCCCCAACGTCCTCGCCTGCGGCGGCACCTGGATGGTCAAGCCCGACCTCATCCTGGCCGGCAATTTCGCCGAGATCACGCACCTGGCCCGCCAGGCCGTCACCCTTGCCGCCACGGCGAACGCCCCGGCTCAGCCCTGCCCGTCCCAGCAATAGGTGCAGAGCTTGCTCTTGGGCAGGCCGATGGCCTTGGTCAGATCGTCTAGCCGCTGGTAGCGGAGCGAGGTCAGGCCGAGTTCTTTGCGGATGATCTCGACCATGGCGCCGTGGCATTTCGAGCAGGGATCGGCGTATTTGTCGAGCTTTTTCGCGTCGTCGCCCTCGAGTGTTTTCACGGCGCGGCGGCCGGCGAGGTCAAGGATCGAACGTGAGCGCGAGAAGTTCAGAAACTTGCAGCCGTGGAGGAGCGGCGGGCAGGCGGGGCGCATGTGCACTTCCTTGGCCCCGGCTTCGAAAAGCCGCTTGACCGTGTCCCGGAGCTGGGTGCCGCGGACAATCGAATCTTCGCAGAACAGCAGCTTTTTTCCCTTGATGATCTCGCGGATCGGGATCAGCTTCATTCTGGCGACGAGATCGCGGATGGACTGGTTCTGCGGCATGAAACTCCGCGGCCAGGTCGGCGTGTATTTCACAAACGGACGCTCATGCGGGATCTTGGCCTGGTTCGCATAGCCAATGGCATGGCCGGTGCCGGAATCCGGGATTCCCGCCACGATGTCCGGCGTGACATCGTCCCGTTTGGCCAGGGCGGCGCCGCAGCGGTAGCGGGACTGTTCGACGTTGATGCCCTCGTAGGTTGAGGACGGATATCCGTAATAGACCCAGAGGAACGAGCAGATCCGAAGTTTGCCGTCGGCCTTGGCGACGCGCTCCACGCCCTCCGCGGTGATCCGGACGATTTCGCCCGGGCCGAGATCCCGAAGATGATTGTAGTCCAGGTTCGGGAACGCGCAGGATTCCATGGTGGCGGCATAGGCGCCGGCTTTTTTCCCGAGGATCACGGGAGTCCGGCCGTGCCAGTCGCGGGCCGCATAAATCCCCTTGGCCGTCAAGAGCAGCATGGAGCAGGAACCTTCGATGGTTTCCTGGGCCCGGCGGATGCCATCTTCAAAGGTCGCTTCCTGATTGATCAGGGTGGCGATCAATTCCGTCGGATTGATCTCGCCGTTGCTCATCTCGGAAAAATGCGTGGTGCGGTTCCGGAACGCCTCCTTTTTGATGGCGTTGAGGTTTGTGATCACGCCGACCGTGGCGATCGCATAGTCGCCCAGGTGCGAAGCAATGATCAGGGGCTGGTCCTCGTTGTCGCTGATGACACCAATGCCGAGATTGCCCTTCATCTTGCCGATGTCGTTTTCAAATTTGGAGCGGAACTGGCTGTTGGTAATGTCGTGGATGTACCGGGTGAACCCGCCGCCGTTGTTCACTACCAGTCCGCCGCGCATGGTGCCAAGATGCGAATGATAATCCGTCCCGTAGAACAGATCGGTGATGCAGTCACTCTTCGCGGCCACTCCGAAAAAACCACCCATGGGAACCTCCGAAAGTTTTTACGCGACGGTGAAGGCATTGTAGCATGCAGAATCCGCACGGCAAGGCACCCGGCCCCGGCGAAATCAACTCCGCCGCCATTTCCGGCGATGAACGGCCGTGAGGATCGCCGCGGCCAGCAGTCCGGCGGAGGAAGGTTCCGGAATGGGAATCAGGGTGGTATAAGCGGCGACGCTCCAACTATTATCCGTCGTGTCAAGCGAATAGTATTGGATCATCATGGCATCAGCCCGCACCGTGGCCAGCGAGAACCCGTACTGGGTGCTGGTGTACAACAGGTCCACTCCCGGATCCTGTCCGGTGCCGACCGGATCCAAAGGCGCGCCGCCGTTGCCCGCCAACACTTGAATAATGGTGTCGCCGTACGCATTGGTGGTGCTGGCGACCGTTTCGTTGTGAATATGCCCGGTCACATAAAGCTGGGCGCCGCTGGCGCCCAGATCGTTCCAAAACGTCGCCCGGGTCGCGTCCCCGGCGGCGTCGTCGCCGAAGAAATGCTCGGGTTCGCCGCCGCCCTCGGTCATGAAGATCGGCACATGGGCCATGAAAACTTTATAGGGCGAACTCGACTCCTGAAACTGCTTGGCGACCCAGTCCCGGCTCAAGTCGTGATAGCCCGCCGGGCGCGACGGCTGGTTGTAAAAGAAATACTGGTCGGCGGCGACGACCGTCAGATTGTTGTGGGTGAAAGAATAGCTGAAGCCCTGCTGGGCGCTGTCCGGCCCATTGGCCGGCACATAGCCACTGAACGCGTCGGCATAAGCCTGCTTCAATTCGACAATGGGCGGGCCCTCGCTATCGTTGTTCTCATGGTTGCCGCGCACAGTGTAGATCGGAATGCCAGTGCCGGTAGAATAGTTGTAAACCGGCGCCATGGTCGTCTTCCAGTTGGCAAACTGTTCCGCATAGGACAGCGTGGAGCCGGACGGCACGTCATTGCCATTGCACAGGTCGCCGGCCACCAGCACCAGTTCGGGATTCAGCGAGGCGATCTTCGCGGCGATGGCCGGCAGTTCGGTGCTCACCCCCGTCGTGGTGGTGCTGCGGGCGCCCCGGGTGTCGCCCAGCATGACAAAGGACCAATCGGCCTGCAGCGCCGGTGCGCACAAAAGCGCCACGGTCACCGACACGAGAAATCGCGGAATCCGTTTTCTTTTCATGGATACGCTCCGGGGTGGCGGACGGTTTTTTTTTCGGAAACAAAGCATTCGGGAGCACGGAGCATGGGGGGGGGGAAACGCAGGGAGAAACGATCCGGCCCATTCCTGGTTCACCCGTCCCTACGGCCACCATCCCCAATCAAGGCCAACCGGGCGGCACGACGGCCCCGAGCCAGGGGCGCATCGGCTCGAAGAGTTCCGGGTAGACCGTGATCGTTCCCGCGGAGGGGGTGCCAATGGCAAGCTCCACGGCCCGATGGCAATGGTCTGACCACTGTACCGCGTCCCCGGCGGCTCGGTCGCCGCCCCATAACGGGCCGCCAGACGGGCGGTTCCGCCCAAGGCCGCGAGAAGTTTCAGCACCAGCCAGGTCACCGCGCCCGCCACGCCCAGCGCAACGGCCACCAACAGAAGGACAAAACCCGCGGTTCCCATGCCACACCTCATTCTTACCCTGAATCACTCCCAACAACCAACTGTTCAAAAAAATGCCGGGACGGGATCGAAATGACTCTTTTTGCAAATCAATCAGATCAGCGGGCGCCTTCGATCTTCCAGGCTTCCCGGCCCAGCGGCATGGGCTGGATCACGCCCAAGCCGTTCGGCATAAAATACAGGATCTCCTCCGCGGCCACCAATTGGCCGGACGCGACCAACTTGCAGTCGATGGTAATCTGCATAATGCCGGTGAACTTGCCCACGGGCATGGGATAGCGCCCCATGAACCGGGCGCTGCCGGGCACGGTCTGGATGCCGGCAATGGAACCGGCCGCACTGGTCAGAGTCAGAGTGTTGCCGTCGGCCGCGATGCTCCATCGGTCCGGCTTCTGCGCACCCGCTTTCGGCGCATAGGGATCGTTCCCGTTTCCGGAATCGGTGAGGAGCGTTCCCCGGATATTCCACACCCCGGCAAAGTCCTGCGCCGCGGCCAGACCCGGCCGCGCCAGCCAAAACAGCACCATAACCGCCGCGAACCAACGGGGAAAGCTGCGGGGAAATACCGTTTTCATCAGGAGTGCCTCCTTCTTCTCTGCCGGTTGAGCGACCGGCCGACCGGGACATTTTAAATTCTAGCATGCGGAATCCGCCCGGCAAGCCCGCACCCCGAGCGCCGAGTTGCACTCGACGCCGACCTGATTCTCGACGAAGGCCATCATCTAACGTGAAACAGGCAATCCTGCCTGTGGCCAACGTGGAGCGGGCAATCCTGCCCGTTTTTTGCCATGGAACGCTTGGGGTTCCCGTCCTCTTAAAATCAAAAAAACGGCCTCATTTATTGCGTGTAAGGCGACGCGAATAAAGCCTCTGTAATTGGAATTACTCTTGAGAAGGCATACCCCATGAGGTGCCGCCTCCCTGCGGGCATGCGCGTAAACTTAAAAACCATAATCTTCTAGAAAACAACTAATTGCGAACGTCGAACATTGAACGTCCAACGTCGAATTGGAAGTCATGCGATAAATCTAAGTTCAAACCGACCGGGTTTTCCTTCGACGTTCAATGTTCAATGTTCGACGTTCGATTTTTTCCTTAAGTTGACGCGCATGCCCTGCGGGGGCTCAACCCGGCTCAGGCGCGGAAACCGCGCTCAAGGGGCGGGGGGCGGGGGCAGCGCCTTGGGCACTTCGGGGAGGCGGTTGGTCAGGACGGGGGGGAAGTTTTTGCGGCAGTATTCGAGGGTCTTGAGCTTGATCTGGTCAAAGGGCGCCAAGCCGCGACGATCCTTGGTTTCCGCACCGATGGAGGCCATGTACTTGGCCCAGATCTTGCGGCCGATGAGTTCGAAGGCGGCGGCGCGCTCGTCGTCGCCATAGGCCAGGGCGGCCATGGACTGGACGAGGTAGCCCTGAACCGCGGCCTGGGCCTGGCCCTGGGAGGCCATGCTAATGTCGCTGGCGAGTTCACCGAGGACGAATTCGTCGAGAGGCTGGCGGAACTTGGGGTTGTCCGAGCTCTTGCGGAGCATTTCCAGGATTTCCTTGGCCTTGCGGGTGCGGCCGAACTTATAGAATTCGACGGCGGCGTCGATGAGGAAATTTTCATGGCCGGAGCGGTTGGCGTTGGAGTCCAGGTGCCGGTTGATGGAGTCGAGGTAGGCCTGGTTGGCGGAATCGAAGAGTTCGAGGTTCGGGGTGGTTTCGAGGGTTTCAATGCTGCCGGCGTAGATCAGGCGTCCGGAACGGAAGGCCTGGCCGAGGGATTGGAAGAGGACGCGTTCGCAGTTGATTTCCTTGCGGCCGGGGACGAATTCCAGGCCGCGTTCGGCCCAGTAGACGGCGTGGGCCTGGGGCAGGCGCCAGTCCAGCGGGCCATAGCGTTTGGTGAGTGCGGCGAGGCGGACGGGGTCGAGCTTGAGGTCGGCGGTGAGGCGGTGCCGGCGGAGATAGAGCAGAAGAGTCTGGCGGTCGGCAGGGATGAGCTTGGCGGAGGCGGCGGGTTCGGGGATAGCGCCATCGCCGGCGGCGAAACGGATTTCCAGTTCGCGCAGGGACAACCCTTTTTCCGTCAGCACCGTCCACAACGGGGAGCCGGCGGCAAGGCGGGCGCGAAGCTCGGTTTCGTTGACCGGCGCGGCGATGAGGGGCGCCCAGTCCACGGGCGGGTCACCGAGGGCGACGGTCATCTGGCGGGCGAGCTGGATCTTGTAATAGCGGTTGGCGTCATCCATGTCCTGGCCGAGCTTGTGGTGATAGATCCAGGCCAGTTCCTTGTACAGCAGGGGGTCGGCGGGGTTGTAGATCAGAGCTTCGTCGCGGATGAGTTCGATGCCGCGATTGACCCAGCGCCAGCGGTCGGGGAATTCGTTGCAGGTGACGGAGATGTTGTAGGACATGTTCCAGGCCAGGTAGGCGGTGGCGCCGGTGAAGCGGGGCTGGAGCTTGACGATCCAGGAGGCAAGCTGGAAGAGTTCGTAATAGCGCCCTTCGTCCTGAAGACGGTTGGCGCGCAGCCAGAGATAGTCCGCCACCAGGCCGCGGAACCCGCCCAGGGCGACGGTGGTGAAGGCGATCACGGGCGGGGCGTTTTCCAACGGCGCGGTTTCAGTCAGTTCATGGGCGGCGCGCTGCCGGTTCATGTCCGCCTGAACAACATGCAGCCCGGCGAGCAGCAGGAAGGCTGCGGCCAGAACGCCGAGGGCGCGGAAAAGTTGTCCGGTCCGGTTCATGAGTGGCTTAACCTGAATTCGTTACAAGACATCTGAATTTGTTGAACAGAAGGCCGCAAAGGGCACAAAGGGGGCGGGATTGAAACACTTCTTTGTGTTCTTTGCGAACTTCTGTTCAAAAAAACGAGTTTAAGATTGGCGGACGACGAGGCCGAGTTCGCGGCGGCGGAAGACCCAGACGCCGAGGAGGGCGAGCGGAAAGATGCGCAGGCCGAGCATGAGGCCGGTGGTTTGAACCAGTTTTTCGCCGCTGATGAGACGGCCGCGAATCAAGTCGCCGGTGGCGTCAAAATCATCGACCGACACCACCAGGACCTGGGCGGTGCGGGCGACCAGATGCATGGCGTGTTCGCTGAGGTCCTTGTACTGGTAGGCGCCGAATTCGTCCTTGGCCGGGGCATCCACGGCCGCCTCCATGAGCAGACCGATGACCAGGTAGGCGGCGGCGGCGAACATGGCGACGGGGCTGGAGAACAGGCCGCTGACCGTGACGCCCAGGGCGGCGAGAAACGCGATCTGCAGAAGAATCAGCAAGATGCCGCGAGTGTAATTGGCATAAAATCCGGTGGCGGGGATGAGCAGGACCGGGCCGTCGGCCTCCTGGAACATCACGGAACTGCCGGCGGCGTCCGCATTGATATAGACGACATCCACCAAGCCGTCCTTGGAGACCAGATCCGGGGTGAGAATGATTTCATGGAACGAGCCGGTAGCCATACGGACAGCGAGATCCCGCGGGCGGCCTTCGGTGTCGACAGGGTCGCGCACGGCCCAGACGCCCTCGGTCAGGCGCTGGCTGCTGCGGGAGGTGCCACCGATGTAGTGGCGGAAGCGCAGGAAGATGCGGCCGTCGGCCGTCGCCGGCGGTTCCACGCCGGTAAAACGCCAGGGGCGGACGGCGCCGGCCGGCACCTCGGTGCTTTTGGCCTTGATAAGCCGCAGAAGTTCACCTTTGACATAAGCCGGGTTGTGGGCGGGGTCGAGTTGGCCGGCGGCCTTCAGACGTTCATACTGGGCCGTGACAAAGGCGGGGTAGTCTGGCGGCGCGGGACGATACTCGCGGCGGCCGGTCAGCACTTCGTTGCGGGCCTTTTCACGCTCCTCCGCGGAATAGGTCCAAGACTGCATCCGCCAATGCAGCGCGGCGGCGGCGGCGGCGGCGGCGATGACCAGCACCGCGGCGTGGAGCGCCCAGACCCCGAGCCACTTGCCCAGCCAGATCCGGGTCCGGGTGGCGGCGGAATTCTGGACCAGGTGCATCTGGTAGCCCTCGATTTCGCGGGACAGGCTGGTACTGGCCACCCACAGGGCCGAGGCGGAGATCAGCAGGTTCAGAAGGCCGAGGGTGTAAGTGAGCGTGAGCTGAATCTCACCCGTGGCGGTGCCGTCGCCCCGGATGGTCAGCGGCAAGGCGATGCCGATGAGCAGGGCCAGCCCCAGCAGCAGATGAAAAAGCCGGAGCCGGAATCCGGCGCGGATGGTTTGAAGGGTAATGGCGAGGAGGGTCGGCATGCAGATCATCATTCCGTCGAGGATGGTGGCGGCTTGGATTGCCACCGGGACTTGATCTCTCCGGGGGCGAAATCGCTATCGGCATCGGCATCGAATTCGCTTTTTTTTCGATTTCGCTGGCGATCCCGATTTGGATTTCGTTTCCCGCAGGAGAAACCGGAGCTTGCAGACGCATAGTGTATCCGAGTTTGGCCAAAATGCATGAACGCGTGGCACTGCGGGGGTGGTAATTGATGGACACCAAAGCTGTCACAGCCGGTCCAAGATCACACCGGAGGTGTCGCAGCCGGTAGCCGGTGGTTGAGCGCAGCGACACCACCGGGCATGAATCGTAGAATGTCGGCACCCCGGTCGGGGTGCCAGCGACCGGGGGGAACGGCGGTGGCGTCGCTCGCGGGGCCTCGCTCAACCACCAGCTACCGACTGTCATCCCTTTGGGATGAGAAATGCCGGCGGCAAATCCGACGCGCTCCCGCACAACGGCTTGCCGTCCCCCACTCCGTCGGGTATGGTTTTCCGGCAACAGGACGCAAGAAAACACCAAGGGGGGGCGCGGGCATCTTTTTCGCGCACTTTCGCGTGTTTCGCGGGCAAAACAATTCGTGAAATCGACTTGCCGAGCTGGGGCTCGGCGTTCCCGGGGGCGTCCAGTCGGGGCAGCGGTCAAAGCTTCACGAACGCGGCGTACAGAGCGCGGAAAATGGCGGTGCCAAAGAATCGCCGGAGGGGATCCGAGGCTTTGGGGTCCGCGCCGCCGGGAAATCCTGAACCGGCGCGGTTCCGGGTTGTCCGGGCCGGGGCATGACAACGCGGGGTTGGGGATTATGTTGAAGGACGGCGGGCCGACGGCCTGCGGAAAGGCGGCGCGACATGGGCGGCGGACGCATTGCAATTTATCCCGGATCGTTCGATCCGGTCACCAACGGGCATGTGGACGTGGTGCGCCGGGCGGCGCGGCTGTTTGACGAGCTGGTCGTGGCGATCGGGCGGAACATCACCAAAGAACCGATCTTCAGCGAAGAAGAGCGGCTGGCCCAGTTGAGCGCGGTCTGCGCCGGCATCCCCGGCGTACGCATCGCCTCCTATTCCGGGCTGCTAGCGTCGGAAGTGCGCCGGCTCGGCGCCCTGGCGGTCGTCCGCGGCCTGCGGGCCGTCTCCGATTTCGAATGGGAATTCCAAATGGCCCTGATGAACCGGGAACTCGACCCCCGCTGCGAAACCATCTTCCTGATGCCGAGCCCGGAATATTCCTTTGTCAGTTCGACCATGATCCGGGACATTGCCCGGCTGCACGGCGATGTCTCACCCTTCGTCCCGCCGGTGATCGCCGAGGCGTTGCGGAAGAAATACGCGTAGCCGGGCCAAAACTTTTTTTTGAACAGAAGCTCGCAAAGGACACAAAGGCCGTTCCTCCAAAGCAACCCCTTCGTGACCTTTGCGCCCTTCTGTTCCATGAATTCAATTTCCCATGAAAAACCAAACTTTTTTACAAGTTCAGATCAAAGGCCTGCCTCCGGAAGGGATCCGGGTGGCCGGGGAGGTGACCGACACCCTCCTGGACCTGCCGCCCCCGGAGGACCGGGTGAGCGTGGCGGGGCCGTTCCGGATCGACCTGCAGGTCACGGTGGTGATCGGCGCGGTGGTGGTGGCGGGGACGGCGGCGGGGGTCTTGCGCTGCCGGTGCGACCGGTGTCTGACCTATTTCACCTGCGAACTGCCGGAAATCCCGGTCTCCCATACCTATCTTAACTACGAAGAAGACGTGTTGGATTTGACGGAGGACGTTCGGGAAGATATTTTACTGGCTTTCCCGGCGCGGAATTTATGTTCCGGCGAATGTCAGGGTCTTTGCCCGGAATGCGGGCAGAATCTGAACGTTCGTGATTGTGGCTGTCACCGGGGCGGCGGGTCCCCCTCTGCATGGGGGGCTCTGGATTCGCTGGACCTCGGTTCCGGCAAGCACGACCCATCCCTGAATTAAACACGTCCGGCAAGCCGCCGGTGTGCCAGAACTGGAGATCATCGCCATGGCCTTGCAACAAAGCAAAGTTTCCAAGCAGAAGAAGCGTCAGCGGAAAGCCGCCAACCGCTATAAGGGCATCCAAACCTCGAAATGCCCGGCCTGCGGAGCCGCCAAAATGCCCCATCGGATCTGCGCCAAGTGCGGGGTCTACGCGGGGCGGCAGGTGGTGACCGTCGCGGCCGAATAAAAAGCGATATGCTGCCGATTGCCGTTGATATTATGGGCGGGGATCACGCACCTCGCGCCACGGTTCGGGGCGTGTGTGAAGCCCTGGACATGTACCCCGGCCTCAGTCCGTTGCTCCTGGTGGGTGACGAGGCTCAGGTCCTGGCGGAGCTGGCTCACGCCGGCAAGGCGCGACACCCCAAAATCACCGTGGTACACGCCCCCGAAGTCGTGCGCATGGACGAGGCGGCCACGGCCGCCGTCCGCGGCAAAAAGCAATCTTCCATTACCGTGGCGGTAGACCTGGTCAGGCAGGGGCTGGCCCGGGCCGTGCTCAGCGCCGGCAACACCGGCGCCACCCTCATGGTTTCCACCGTGAAACTGCGGACCCTGCCGGGCATCGAACGGGCCGCCATCGCCACCATCCTGCCCTCGCGTCGGGGGCGTTTCATCCTGCTGGACGCCGGGGCGAACGCGGACTCCAAGGCCGAGCACCTGCTGCACTTCGCCATCATGGGTGACATCTATTCCCGGGAAATCCTGGGCCATGCCAAGCCGCGAGTGGGCCTGGTAAGCAACGGCACCGAGCCCGAAAAGGGCAATGACCTGACCCGGAGCGCCTACCAGCTTTTACAGCAGACGCCGAACCTGAATTTTATCGGCAACGTCGAAGGCAACGACCTTTTTGAAGGGCGTGTCGATGTGGCGGTGTGCGACGGATTTGTGGGCAATGTCATCCTCAAGTGCGCCGAAGGCCTGGCCAAGGCGCTGGGGCACATCCTCAAGGAAAATCTCAAGAAATCGCCGGTGCGCGTCCTGGGTGGCGTCCTCGCCTACGGAGCGTTGAATGAACTCCGGCAGATCGGCGACTATTCCGAATACGGCGGCGCCCCGTTCCTCGGCGTCAACGGCGCCGTCTTCAAGTGCCACGGCGGCTCCAACGCCAAGGCGATCCGGAACGGCCTGCGCGTGGTGCAGGAATTCCTCGATCACGGTGTCAACGAACGGATCGTCAAGCGTGTCCAAGCCCTGGGTTCCGTCCCCGCCGCACCGGCACCATGACCGGGCGCCGGCGCAGACGGCGGGAAGCAGATTTCGGTTCAGTTAAGGAAGTGGGTGAGTGATGCAACACCACGGGGTTACAATTGCCGGAACCGGTTCCTATGTGCCGGCCCGGGTCCTAACCAACCATGACCTGGCAAAAATGGTCGAAACCTCGGATGACTGGATCCGCACCCGGACCGGCATCGAGGAGCGACACATCGCCGCCGCGGACGAACCAACCTCCGCCCTGGCTTATGAGGCCGCCTGCCGCGCCCTCGACGCCGCCGGCATGAAAGCCGAGGAACTGGACTACATCCTCGTCGCCACCTTCACCGGGGACAACATCTTCCCCAACACCGGCTGCTACCTGCAGAAGCGGCTCGGCGCCTTCAATGCCGCCGCCGTCTCCATCGAGGCCGCCTGCACCGGCTTCCTCTACGGCCTGGAACTGGCCGCCAACCTCATCCGTTCCGGCAACTACCGCAACATCCTGCTGGTCGGCGCCGAAAAAATCTCCTCCCTGGTTGACTGGACCGACCGCAACACCTGCGTGCTCTTCGGCGACGGCGCCGGGGCCGTGGTGCTCAAGCAGACCACGCCGGGGCACGATTGCCTGAAATCAGTCAAGCTCGGCGCCGACGGCCGTTACACCGACCTCCTCCGCACCGCTGCCGGCGGCTCCATGAAGCCGCTCACCGTCGAAGATGTCGCCTCCCACCAAAACTGCATCAAAATGGAAGGACGCGAAGTCTTCAAGCTCGCGGTCAACGCCATGGTGGGCTCCTCGCGGGCGGTCATGGAAAAGGCCGGCATCACCCATGACGACATCCGCTGGGTCATCCCGCACCAGGCGAACCTGCGCATCATCTCCAGCGTCGGCAAGTACCTGGAAGTGCCCGAAGACAAGGTCTACATCAACATCCAACGCTACGGCAACACCTCCGCCGCCAGCATTCCCATCGCCCTGGATGAGATCGTCCGTTCCGGACAGGTCAAACGCGGCGAATACCTGCTGCTCACCGCATTCGGCGCCGGCCTCACCTGGGGCGCCTCGGTCATCAAGTGGTAAGGCTGAGGATCAGGGTTCAGGATGCGGGGTTCAGGGTTCAGGATGTGATCAGGGGAACGACCGACACATCACCATACCATTTCCCGTCTTTCCCGTTCCGCCGCTTTTTCATCCCCGCCCCGTCCCCTTCTTTGCTTTCCCCGAACCCTGAACCCCGAACCCTGAACCCTGAACCCTGAACCCTGAACCCTGAACCCTTCAATTTCAGACACAAATTTTGTCAGAGTCGCGACCGCGATGAAGCGAGCTGGTCTCTCATGAATAATCCGGACTAAGGAGAATTTCGCATGGCCTTCAACAAAGTTGCTTTCATGTTCGCCGGGCAGGGCGCCCAGGCGGTCGGCATGGGCCGGGACCTGGCGGAGAGTTCCGCCGCCGCCCGCGCCGTGTTCGACCTGGCCAACCGCGCCCTGGGCCGCGACATCGCCAAAATCTGCTTTGACGGTCCGGCGGAGGAGCTGACCCGCAGTTCCAACTGCCAGGCGGCCATCACCACCATGAGCCTGGCCTGCCTGGCGGCGTTTCGTGAACGCTTCGCCACGATTCCGGCGGCCTGCGGCGGCCTGAGCCTGGGCGAGTTTGCGGCCCTGGTGGCGGCCGGCGCGCTGGACGCGGAGGACGCCGTGCGCCTGGTCGCGGACCGCGGCCGCTTCTTCGAGGACGCCTGCCACGCCGCCGCCGGCGGCATGGCCGCCGTGCTCAACGCCGAGCCGGCGCTGGTGGAAAAAATCTGCGCGGAACACGGCGTGGACGTGGCCAATTTCAATTGTCCCGGGCAGATCGTCATCAGCGGCGAGAAAACGCTTCTGGGCCAGGCGGTCGAGGCGCTCAAGGCCGCCGGCGCCTCCCGCGTCATTCCCCTGACCGTGGACGGCGCCTTCCACTCCCGGCTCATGGCTCCGGCCGTCTCGCGTTTTGCCGCCGTGCTCAAGGGGGTGAAGCTCACGCCCCCGGCCTGCCTGGTCGTGCAGAACGTCACCGGCGGCGCCGTCGCCGAGCCGGAGCAGATCCGCGCCAACCTGGAAAAGCAGATCACCGGCAGCGTGCGCTGGGAAAGCTGCGTCCGGACCATGCTGGCGGCGGGCTGCGAAGCCTTTGTCGAGTTCGGCCCCGGCACCGCCCTCAGCGGGTTCATGAAACGCATTGACAAGACCCTGCCGGTTTTCAATGTCGGCGCGGCCGCCGACCTTGAAAAATTGGCCGCCGACGGCCGCTTTTTAGCGCGCTGAACGGCGGGAGATAGTCAGCTTTTCCGTCAGAACCGCGCACGTCAGTAAGCGGACTTTCCCGATCACAAGATTCAAGATCAAGAAGAGTCCGCTTGGTTACCCGCGCGGTTCTGACCAGCCAACCGCCAAGTCTCGAATGACAAACCCCTCCCCCAACCCGAACCCACCCCCACAAAAGCGAGATTGTACCATGAAAACATTGGAAGGCAAAGTCGCCCTGGTCACCGGCGGCGCCCGCGGCATCGGCAAGGCCATCAGCGCGGCATTGGCGGCTGACGGCGCCAAACTGGCGGTGGTGGACATCATGCAGGACGTGGCCGAAGCCACCGCGGCGGAATTCCGCGCCCAGGGCGTGGATGCCAAGGCCTTTGCGGCCAACGTCGCCAAAGCCGACAGCGTCGACGCCATGGTCAAAGCCGTGATCGAAGCGTTCGGCCGCGTCGACATTCTGGTCAACAACGCCGGCATCACCCGCGACACCCTGATAATCCGCATGAAAGAAGAAGACTGGGACGCCGTCCTGGCCGTGAACCTCAAGGGCGTGTTCAACTGCATCAAGGCCGTGGCCCGGCCGATGATGAAGCAGGAATCCGGCAAGATCATCAACATCGCCTCCGTGGTCGGCCGCACCGGCAACATGGGCCAGGCCAATTACAGCGCCTCCAAGGCGGGCGTGATCGGCTTGACCAAGACCGCGGCCCAGGAACTGGCGCCGCGCAACATCTGCGTCAACGCCGTAGCCCCCGGGTTCATTCTGACCGACATGACCGCCAAGCTGCCCGAGGCGGCCAAACAAGCCTTTTTGCAGAACATCCCGCTCAAGCGCGCCGGCACCGCCGAGGACGTGGCCAAGGCCGTGCGCTTCCTGGCCGGACCGGAAAGCGACTACATCTCCGCCCAAACCCTCTCGGTGGACGGCGGCATGTATCTCGGAAGCTGAGGACCTCTGAAGACAGGCCCGTGGTCTGTGGTCTGTGGTCTGTGGAAAGAACCGGCGTAGCACCGTTCGAGGGCTCTCGATGGCCATCGAGAGCCGCCGAGAGCCCTCGGGAACATCCACCGTCTTTCCCCACAGACCACAGACCACAGACCCTTTGCAACAGCCGCCAGCGCGGCCGTTTGAAATCAGACGGTTCCGCGCCAAATTATGAGACTTCCCGGCGCCCGGTCCTTGAGGCCGGTTCCGGCAGACCGTGAACGATCTTTGGGAAAACCAAACCAGCAAACGGAGACATCCACATGGCGTCGGTTGAAGAAAAAGTCAAGGAAATCATCGTCGAGCAGCTCGGTGTCAATCCGGAGCAGGTCACGCCTGAGGCCAAGTTCATCGAAGACCTCGGCGCCGACTCCCTGGACACCGTCGAGCTGGTCATGGCGCTGGAAGAAGAATTCGGCGCCGAGATCCCGGACGAAGAAGCGGAGAAGCTGACCACCGTCGGCACCGCCATTGATTATATCAAAAACCTCAAGAAGTAATCCTGCCCCAGGCTGCGGCCTGCGGAATCTTGAGTGTGCCGCCCACCGGATTTCCGGTGGGTGGCGCCAACCGGTTGCGGAGTAGACCTGGATGATGACGGATCAGCAACGCGTGGTGGTGACAGGCGTCGGGGTGGTTTCCAGCGTGGGCAACGGCCTGGACGCCTTCTGGGGCGCCCTCACGGCCGGAAAGTCCGGCCTGGGCCCGGTCACCGTCTTTGATGCCGCGCCGCTCAAGACGCGCATCGCCGGCGAGATCAAAGATCTGAATATGGATCTTTACCTCCCGCCGAAAGAACAGCGCCGGCTGGACAAGTTCTGCCATTATGCCGTGGTCGCGGGCGACGAGGCCGTCAAGATGGCCGGGCTCACCGCCGACAAGGTCAACCCCGAACGCGTCGCCTGCTACATCGGCAGCGGCGTCGGCGGCATCCAGACCCTGCAAGAGCAGGCCCGCGTCCTCTTCGAGAAGGGGCCCAGCCGGAATTCGCCGCTCATGGTGCCGATGATGATCATCGACATGGCCTCCGGCTTCCTCTCCATCCGCTACGGCTTCAAGGGGCCCAACATGGGCATGGTCACCGCCTGCGCCTCCGGCGCGCATGCCATCGGCGAATCCTACTGGCTGCTGCGCCGCGGCGATGCGGATGCCGTCATCACCGGCGGCACCGAATCCTGCATCTGCCCCCTGGCCATGGCCGGCTTCGCCTCCATGCGCGCCCTCAGCGAACGCAATGACGACCCGATCCGGGCCAGCCGCCCGTTTGACCGGGAGCGCGACGGCTTTGTCATGTCCGAAGGCGCCGGCATCCTAGTCCTGGAAACGCTGGAACACGCGAAAAAACGCGGCGCCACAATCCTGGCCGAAATTGTCGGCTACGGCGCCACCGGGGACGCCTACCACATCACCGCCCCTGATCCGGACGGCACCGGCGCCGCACGCGCCATTACCAACGCCCTGGCCCGCGCCGGGCTGCCGGCCGACGCCGTGGATTACATCAACGCCCACGGCACCTCGACCCCGCTCAATGACAAGCTTGAAACCATGGCCTTCAAACTATCGCTCGGCGAGCATGCCCGCAAGGTGGCCATCAGCAGCACCAAGTCCATGACCGGACATGCGCTCGGCGCCGCCGGTGGCATGGAATCCATTGTCTGCATCCAAACCCTGCGCACCGGGGTGATCCCGCCCACGATCAACCTGGAAAACCCCGATCCCGAGTGCGATCTGGATTACACGCCGAACACGGCCCGTCAGCGCGCGGTGAAAGTCGCTCTCAACACCAACCTCGGTTTCGGCGGCCATAATGCCGCACTCCTCTTCCGTAAGTGGGAGTGAACTAGCCCGGCCAAGCCGGAGCCAAGCGTGTGGTGCTATGCATCATTGCGGCCGGCTTGCCCGGGCTACTGTTTGTGTTTGTTCACGTGTAAATCACGACCGGAAAACAACGCTTTTAGCTCAGAAGGCTCTAAAGCCGGGCTCTCCCTTCCCGGTGCCGTCGGCTGCCGGAGGCGGGTATGAATAGTTTGCTTTCCAAGCTCCGGCGCTGGCGCCGTGAACGCTCCGCCCGGCGCCGCCGGACGGCGACGCCGCCCCATCCTGCCGCCGCGGCGATCCGGTCAGGGTGGCGCCTCATACTGCTCCGCCTCACCCTGCTCCTGCTGGTCTGGGGCGTTGCCGCGGCCAGTTTCCTGCTCAAACCCCTTCATCCGGTCACCAAATATGTGGCCGGCCAGGTCGCCGACCGCTTCCTCTACGCCGAACAACCGTTCGAGTACGAGGACAGCGAGAAGACTACGCGCCTGCGCGAAACCGCGTCCCGGAAAGTTCCGCCGGTGTTTGAAATCCGCGCCGCCGAACTGGAACGGACCATGACCCGGCTCCTGCTGATCCGCGACCTGCTCGCCGCGGCCGCGAACGCCGGCGGCGACCGCCCGGCTCCTGCGGTCACACCCGGGATGGAGACAGAAGCTCCGGCAGATCCCGCCCTGGAGGAATTCCGCAACACGCTGGATGCCCGCCGCCGCGGCGCCCTCGAATATTTGGCGCTACTTCCCGGCCGCTGGCCGTATCTGGAACGGTTGGTGGCAAGCGCGGCCCAAAAAGGCGTGATCGCCCCCGAGGATCTGGCCAACCATTTTGGCGGCGCCGCCTCGGGGCACGCCTCGGTCTATGTCCGCGATGAATTGTACCGGCGACGCCTGGTTCCGTTCGGGGAACTGCCGACTTCCGGCCGGGTGGCGGCCGCCGTGGCGGCGGAGTTCTGCGCCATGTACCCCGACCAGGGCGTCGGCACCCAGACCGCCCTGGAGGAAATGCTCACCGGCCTGATCCGGCCCAACCTGATCCTGGACCGCACGGCCACAGAACAGGCTCAGCATCAGGCCGCCAACTTGGTTCCCGAAGCCAAGACCGCGGTGCTCGCCGGCGCCGCCCTGCTCAAACGCGGCGAACGTATCTCCGCCGAAGATCTGGTGCGCATCGACAAGTATCAGGAACTGCTGGCCGGGCGCCCCATGGACCTGGCCTTGCAGTTACGCGAACCGGCCGTGTTTGCCGCCCTGTTCCTTCTTTCCCTCCTGGCCGCCAGCTACCTGCTGCACGCCGTCCATCCCGAAATCACCCGGCAGGGCGGCGCCCTGACCGCCATCGCCGCGGGACTCATCCTGCAGATCCTGCTGACCCGGGTCGGCGGAAACCTGTTCCTCCAGCAGGCCGGCGGCGTCGCCCTGCTGCTGCCGGTGGTCCTACCCCTGACTTTCGGGGCCATGCTGCTTTCACACCTGGTGGGGTTGCGCGTGGCCGCCCTGGTCGGCGGCCTCGGTTCCCTGGCCGCCGCCTTCCAGTTCGACGAAACCCTGGTCCTGCCAATCGCCGGCACCCTCGCCTCTTTTGCCGCGGCCCTGCTCATGCGCCGCGCCCGCCGACGCTACCAGATCCTCTGGACCGGCATCGGCACCGCCGTGATGCTCACCATCACCGCCGGAATGTTCCTCTTCCATCAGAGCACTCCCTTCGAATACTACGGACCCATGATCCTGGTCGGCCTGGCCACCAGTGTCGCCACGGCCGTGCTCGCCGCCTTTGCCAGCCCGGTCTTCGAATACCTCTTCGGCATCACCACCGACCTGTACCTGATCGAAATCAGCGACCTCAACCATCCGCTCCTGCGCCGGCTGCAAATGGAGGCGCCCGGCACCTACCATCATTCGCTCATGGTCGCCACCCTTTCCGAAAACGCGGCCGCCGCCATCGAAGCCAACCCGCTCCTGGCCCGGGTCTGCGCCTATTTCCACGACATCGGCAAGCTCAGCAATCCCGAGTATTTCACCGAAAACGCCATGGGTGCCAATCCCCATGAAGATCTGCGCCCGCGCCTCAGCAGCATCGTCATCCTCAACCACGTCAAAAGCGGCCTTGAACTGGCCCTGCGCTACAAGCTCAAGCGCCCCATCCGCGAGGCCATCGCCCAGCACCATGGCACCAGCCTGGTCAGCTACTTCTACAACCGCGCCCGCCAGGACCGCGACGCCGAGGATCCCGAGATCGGCGAACATGACTACCGCTATCCCGGCCCCCTCCCCGCCCGCCGGGAAGTCGCCATCGTCAGCCTGGCCGATTCCTGCGAGGCCGCCGTCCGCTCCCTGGTCAAGCCGACCCCGCAGAAGATCCGCTCCCAGGTCGCCGGCATCATTCGCGGCAAGGTCGTGGGCGGGCAGCTCGATGACGCCGACCTCACCCTCCGCGAACTCGCCACCGTCCGCGAAAGCCTGGTCCGCACCCTCACCACCATGCATCACAGCCGCATCCAGTACCCCAAATCCGACGAAGAGAAGGAGGCGGCCGCCCATGCCACTCCGCGTGACCCTGACCAAGTCGAGCCGGCGGTTGACCCTGCCCGGCCGGAAACGCCTGCGTGACCTGCTCCGGCGCCTGGCCTCCCTGGCCGGCTGGCCGTCCCTGCTTGCCCACTCCGAACCAACCGGCGGCTGGGAACTCCAGGTCGAATTCGCCGGCCCCCGCCGCATGGCCGGCTGGAACCGCGCGTTCCTGAACCACGCCGGCGCCACCGACGTCCTGGCGTTTGATTACACTGCGGCGGCGCGGACGCCGCCGCAATGGGAAACCGGGGGGAAGGCGGGTTGCGGGTTGCGGGTTGCGGGTTGCGGGCCGGAGGGGGAGGCGGAGGACAAATTTCAAATTCCAAATTTCAAATTTCCGGACCCGGCGGAGCCCGCCCTGGCCGGCGTCCTCATCGTCTGCCCGGCCGTCGCCGCCAAGGCCTGCCGCCGCTACGGGACCACGCCGGAAGACGAGCTGCTGCTCTACCTCGTCCACGGCATGCTGCACCTGGCCGGCGAAGACGACCTGAACCCGCGGGCCAAGCGCCGCATGCGCCGCCGCGAGGCCCAGATCCTCGCCGCCCTCCGCGCCGAAAATCTCGCCGCCGCGGGATTCTTCCGCCTGGCCTGAAGACCCAAGATGATCATGCTTGCACGGATTAAACAGTACCGGTGGGTCATCCTGGCCTGTGTGGCGATCTTTGTCGTCACGGGGGCGGTCGAATCAGGAATGGGGCGGTTGCTGCTGGGACCGGACGGCAGGTTCGGCTGGTGGGAGGGAAACATCTGGAGCCGCGAACAATCCCAGCGGGTTGCCGATCCATATTCATTCTCGCACATCGTTCACGGCATGCTTTTTTACGCGTTCCTGTGGCTGGCGGCGCGGAAGCTGCCGATGCGCTGGCGCTTCGTCGGCGCCCTGTTTCTGGAAGCCGGCTGGGAACTCCTGGAAAACTCGCCGCTCATCATCAACCGCTACCGGGAGGCGACCATTGCCCTCGGATATGTCGGCGACAGCGTCCTCAATTCCCTGAGCGACATTGTGATGGTGGCCATTGGATTCTGCGTCGCCTGGCGCGCGCGGTTCTGGGCCACGGTTGCCGCCATTGTCCTCATGGAAGTCGGCACGCTCCTCTGGGTGCGCGACAACCTGACCCTCAACATCGTCATGCTCATCCACCCCATCGAGGCCGTCAAACAATGGCAGTTCGCCGGCCGGCCGGCGGAGTAGGAAGTTTTCCGGCGCGGGTGCCGGGCTGGTTGTGGAAAACGGGAACGCCCGGGGGCTGAAACGGAAAAGTCCACACGTGTGGACTTTGGTGTAATCATTTGACAATCAAATGATTCCTCCTAAATAAAAATGAACGACCTCCGGCTCGTATCCGCTTTTTCCCGCCAAACCGAGAGACGCAAAGGGACGGGTGAAAGAGGGTGATTCTCCATTTATGCTCCTGGGGGATGGACACCGGAGGTGTCACCGCCGGTATTCGGTGGTGGAGGACGCCGGAGGTGTCACAGCCTGTAGCCGGTGGTTGAGCGCAGCGACACCACCGGGGTCATGGGACGGAGAATGTCAGCACCCCGGCAGGGGTGCCAGCGACCTCGGGGGCATGGTCGTGATGGCGTGAGCGGGCGTCATGGGGCTGGCTGGCACCCCTTCGGGGTGCATTCGCCGGAGGGACGCCCAAACCGGTGGTGTCGCTCGCCGGGCCTCGCTCAACCACCGGCTACCGGCTGGCATCCCTCCGGGATGGAACATCCTGGCGTGGAAAAGGCGGACCGGAGAATGTGTGCAGTTAGTTAACGGACACTACACCAGGCGTTTAACGCCCGCTAATGGATCCGAACTTTATTTACCTTCTTTAGCGGCCCGTTAGCGTTCGTCAGCGGTTAAAAACCGTCTACGGCTTGCCCACGAGGCTCGCCGCCAATTCCTGCCCGATCAGGTCGAGGCGCACCAGTTCGCCGATCCGTTTCCCGACTTTCGGCAGCTCCTCCGGGATGAAAATCACGTCCAGCAGCTTGCAGATCGAAGCCAGGTTCAGGATCAGGACGTCCAGCGGATCGGGAATGTCGCCGCCACACACCAAGGCGTGCAGGCGGGCCTTGACCTCCTTGACTTCCCGGCGGTCTTTCATGACCGGGTAGCGGCGGACCGAGAACACCCACAGCATCCGCCGGTTTTCCTCCTTCAGGATGCGCTTGTGTACCAGACGCTCCCGCACCCGCTCCACCAGCGCGGCGCCCTGAGCGCCGACCCGCTCCAGCCAATACGCCGGGGAATGCGTCCCGGAGGAAGTCGCCATGTCCTCCAGCACGTCGTCCAGCACCGGATCGCCGATGGGGTTGCGGTTGGTCACCCGCAATTCCTTGAGATCGACTTCCAGTCGGTTCAGGAACGCCAGTTCCATCAGCAGGGCGCCGGCCATGGCGCGCTCCATAACGCCGGGCGGCAACGGCCGGAGCTGCCCGGTCGCGTCATCCAGCGCCAGCAGAAAAAACTCCTCCGCCACGCTCAGTGGATGGGTGAAAATCTGGGAAACCTGGTCTCCGGTCAGCCCCCCCGTGCTTTTCATGCGCAGGAAACCGCGGAGAATGCTTTCTTCATGGAACATCGGCATGACCCGGTCAAAGCCGGCCATTTTCAGCAGTTGGCTCACCTGCGGTTGCGGTTTGAACAGCGCCACCAGGCCGGCGGCGTCCTTCATCTTTTTGGCCAGCATGAGCAGACTGCGCAACCCGGCGCTGCTGACATAGGTAAGCTCGCTCACATCCAGCGCCACGCGCAGCCCGCCCTCCCGCATGAGGGTGGCCATCGCCGCATCGAATTCCCGGCTGGTCGCGGCATCTAGACGCCCCTCGATCCGGATAATCTGAAAGCCGTCTTCATTTTCCTGAGCGTTCGTCATAAAATTTGCCTTTTCCTTCCGCGCGTTACACCATCCTGCCAAGCACCGTGACTGTACCGCGCCGGTCGCATCCTTGCAACCGGCCGGCCCCCCTGGGAACGCCGAGCCCCTGCTCGGCGTGTTTTTTGCCGCAAAAAAACACCAAGATCACAAGGGGGGGGCAGGCAGATCTCGTCCCCAACAGAACCCCCACTCTCCTTTCCAAAACGGTTGCCGCCCGGATTTCCAGATGGTACGTTTTACCCTTCGCGCGTTGCAGTTGCAAGGAGAAAGAGACGATGAGTCCGGTGAACTTGAACGGGGTTTTGAATGTCTGGGGCGGCGGGCAGCTCCTGGCCTTTTCCGGCTGCGACGGTAAGACCAACTATCAGAACGGCCTGGTTCTCCGAACCTCATTCTCTGCGTGCGGGTTTGACATCAAGCTCCCCGGCGCCGGGAAAATCACGTTCCCCATTCCCGTTCCCGCCCCGGCCGAAATCCTGCTCGGGGGTGATTTTTTCCGCTTCGGCTCCGACGCGGTGAAAGGAGCATTCCTCGATGCCCACCACCTGCTCCTCGAAGGCGATTGCCGCGTGGAGCTGGAGGACGACAAGCTCGCCAGCCTCCGGAACGGAAACAAAACCCTGGTCGGGACCAAGACCTTTTTCACGCCATCCCTGATCACGCAGGATCTTGATCCGATTCTAAAGGCCCGGGCGGCCTGGATCGCCGGGATGCCCCTGCCCTTCAATCTTCCGGAGGCGCGGCGTAAGACGCTCTACAAAGCGCTCTCGCAGATGAAGACCCAAGTCTACAGCCCGGAAGGCGTCATCCCGCATTACTGGACCACCCCGGACCGCTGGCCGCACCGGCAGATGTGGCTCTGGGACAGCGTGTTCCACGCCATCGGGCTGCGGCATCTCGACATCGGCCTGGCGCGCCAGGCGATCCTCGCCCTCTTCGACACCCAGAAACCGGACGGCATGATCGCGCACATGATGAATCCGTCTTCGGCCTCCAACCTCACCCAGCCCCCGGTCATCGCGCTCGGAGTTCAGCTTCTGCACGAAACCGCGCCCTCCCCTGAACTGATCGCGGAGCTTTATCCCAAACTGAAAAAATACCTGGAATGGGACTTGGCCAACCGCGATACTGACGGCGCCGGACTCTGCGAATGGATGGTCGAAGGCGACGTGAACTGCCGGTGCGGCGAAAGCGGTCTGGACAATTCTTCACGCTTCGACTGCGCAACCAGGCTGGACGCGACGGATTTCAACGCCTATCTCGCCCAAGAATGCGAAATTATGGCGGGCTTCGCCAAGATCAGCGGCAATGACTCCGATGTCGCCCTCTGGCAGGGTCGGCACGAAAAACTCTGCCGGCTGATCAACGAACGGCTCTGGTCCGAGGAGCAGGGCTTCTATTTCGACTACAATCTCCGCGACCGCGCCCTATCCGGGATTTATGCGGTGTCCGGCTTCCTGCCGCTGATCTGCGGCGCGCCGTCAAAAGCGCAGGCGGCGAAACTGGTGGCGCACCTGACCAACCCCGACACATTCGGGACGCCGTTCCGGGTTCCGAGCGTGGCCAAATGCCATCATGACGTGTATTCGAAAGACATGTGGCGCGGGCCGGTCTGGATCTCGACGAACTGGCTGATCATCCGCGGCCTGAAACGCTACGGCTTCCTCGCCGAAGCGGCGGCGCTGGCCGCGGAAACCATGGACGAAGTGGAGAAGATGTACATGAAGCACGGGACGTTCTTCGAGTTCTACGACGACCGCCAGGAAGTGGATCCGCCCCAACTCCTCCGCAAGGGAAAATGCGCGCCGGAAATCAGCCCCTACCATCAGGCCTTCTTCGACTACGGCTGGACCGCCACACTCTATCTCGACCTGGCATGGTCAGACGCGGGCGCCTGATCCAGTCAGGAATCTGCGGATAAAAACGCCCGAAAGAACTTTCTCCGCAGATTACGCAGATTTTCGCAGATTGGGGCGCAAGTTAACGGCCGCCGACCGAAATGGGAGCTGGAGAATTATGCCGTGGAAATCTTTCGTTGTAACAAAATTGCATATTTACTGCAACGCCCGCGCTGCTTTGGAGTGCCTGCGGCTTGACGCAGCTTTTCCCGACGGCGGAGCCGCCCTCCCACGTGTAATTGGCTCCCTCGTCCAGATAAATCGGAGACATCAGACAGAAGGCCGGTTACACCGGCGGGAAAAAGCGGCGTCAAGCCGCCGGCACTCCAAAGATGCTGCGCCTCGGTACGAAAGAGGCTCAAGTCCTTACGTTGACGCGCATGCCCTTGCGAGTTCGTTCGGAATCGGCGGACAAGATGCCCGCCGGCCCGTTTGGCCGGGTGGGACACCCGCCCCCCCACACCCACAGACCACGGGCCTACAGACCACAGGCTTTCCTCACGGCACATACGCCGGAAGGATGTAGTAGAGCTGGCCGGGGCGCGGCTGGAAGGCGGGGTCGGGCTGGGTCAGGCTGAGCAGGCCCATGGGCTTGAGCGAACTCCGCATGGAAAAAAACAGGTCGGCCAGCCCCATGGAGCGCTGGAAGCGGACGACCTTGGCGTCGGGGGCTTTGCCCAGGTCGCGCGCGGCGTCCACGGCGTCCTCGAAATAACCAAGTTCATCGACCAGTTTCAGGTCGAGTGCGTCCTGACCGGAGAGTACGCGGCCGTCGGCAAAGGGCGCTTTGAGCACGGCATCCGTGTCTTTATAGCCGTCCGCGCGGCCCTCGGCGACGACCTTGGCGAATTCGATGAACGTTTTGCGCACCAGGCCGTTGACGTATTCCGTCTCTGCCGGTGTGCGGGCGCGGCCGCCGTTGAGCATGTCCTTCATGGCGCCGGAGCGGTAGGTTTCGTCCTTGACGCCGATCTTGTCGAGCAATCCGGCATAGTTGATCGTCGAGATGATGACGCCGACGCTGCCGGTAAGGGTAAGGCGGTTAGCGATGATGTGGTCAGAGGCGGCGGCGATGAAATAGCCGCCGCTGGCGCCCATGGAGCGCATACAGGTGACCACCGGCTTGCCGGAATCGCTGAGGCGGCAGACGGCATGATGAATTTCATCACTGGCCGTGACCTCGCCGCCGGGAGTGTCCATGTCGAGGATAACGGCCACCACGGCGGCATCCTCTTCCGCGGCCTTGAGTTCCTCGCAGATGCGTTCGGAGGTGGCGCCGTCATGGAGCGAGCCGCCGCGGATGACGCCTTTGATTTCGATCACGGCGATTTTTTTGTGGGCAAACATCGTGCCTTCGATCAATTCCTGGCGGACTGGCGCGGGTTTGGCGATGTCGCCGACGGTCGCGCCCCAGATCAAGGCCGCGACCAGGCCGACCCCGCCCAGCAGCAGGGCCAAGCCGCAGAGCGCCACCACGACGGCCGCGATCAGGCAGCCCTTCCAGGAGGAACGCCGGCACGGCGGCGCGGCCGTCGCGGGGCCGGCAGCGGGGGCAGGAGCAGACTCCGGGGGCGGGGTGGCAGCGGAGTCGGCAGCAGCGGCGGGGGGAGGATTTTCCATGAACAACAACTCCTCAGCGTGAAAAAAACAACGGTCAAACCCGGCGCGGCCGGCTTACGATTCCGTGTTGTCGCAGAGTCTACGGTACCCGCCGCCGGAGGCGTAAAGTTCGGCATGGGAACCTTTTTCAGAGATGCATCCGCCTTCTTCAAGGACATAAATGCAGTCGGCGCGGCGGATGGTACTGAGCCGGTGGGCGATGACCAGGACGGTACGGTCCTGCATGAGCCGGTAAAGCGCTTCCTGAACCTGCTGCTCGGTGACGGTGTCCAGGGCGCTGGTGGCCTCGTCCAGGATAAGGATGGGCGGATTGCGAAGGATGGCGCGGGCAATGGCGATGCGTTGGCGCTGGCCGCCGCTGAGGCGGAAGCCTTTGTCGCCGACCATGCGGTCGTAGCCTTCGGGTTCGGCGGCGATGAAGTCATGGGCATTGGCTTTTTTCGCGGCCTCGATGATTTCCTCGCGGGTGACGCCGGGCGTGCCGTAGGCGATATTGGCGGCGATGGTGTCGTTGAAAAGGATGGTTTCCTGGGTGACCACGCCGATGAGACGGCGCAGGCTGGCGATTTTGAGGTCGCGCACGTCATGGCCGTCGAGCAGGACGCGCCCGGCGGTGACATCATAGAAACGGGCCATGATGCTGGCCACGGTGGTTTTCCCGGAACCGGTGCGGCCGACAAAGGCGGCCACGCCGCCGCGCGGCAGGGTGAAGCTGAGGTCCGTGAGCACGGGCAACCCCTCGCTCTCGTAGCGGAACGAAACATGGTCGAAAACGATCTTGTCCTGAAAGCCGGCGACCGGGATGGCGTCAGGCTTTTCCGGCAATGCCGTGTCGGTGTCCAGGATGGCGAAGAGCCGCTCGGCGGCGGCGGTGGTGCGCTGGAGGCTGGCGTTGACCTTGGCCAGGACTTTGACCGGGCGGTAGGCGAGGATGGCGGCGCCGCCGACGGGGATGATGATGTCAAAGCCGATGCCAGTGGAGTAGCAGTAGACCAGAAAGCCGCAGGCGATGGTCACGGCCACGAATTCCATGAGCGGGGCCATCATCAGCTCATAGCGCAGAATGCGGATGACCGTGCGGAAATAGCTGCGGGCCAGGGCGAGGAAACGCGCGCTTTCCTCCGCCTCGGTGTGATAGGCCTTGATGACGCGGATGCCGGTGAACACTTCCTGCATGCGCGAAACCAGATCGGAGATGCGTTCCAGGGCGCGGCGGGTGTAGCGTTTGACGTAGCGGCCGAGAAGCACGATCGGCAGGATGATAAGCGGGAAGACGATGAACAGCGCCGCCACGGCGGGAAGCATGTGGTATTCGGCCGCCGTGAGCATGATGAACACCGCCGCCGCTGCGATTTCGACCGGCGCCTGGACGAGGTCGGCCACGGTATTGGCAATGGCGCTCTCGACCATGCTCGTGTCGTAGGTGCAACGGCTGATGAGGTGGCCGACGTCAATCTTGCCAAAATACTTGAGCGACTGCGCCAGGAGCCGGTCGAAAAGCTGGTTGCGCAGGTCCACCACGGCACGGGCGCCGATCCAGCGCATGCAATAATGATTGATGTAGATGGTCAGGGAACGCAGCATCATGAAGAACGGCAGGCCCAGGACCAGGATCAGAAGGAACTGCCAGGTCATAGACCCGTCCGGCCGAACCGTCTCAATGCCGAAACGAGAGGCCACCTTCTGGAAAGACTCCAGGTCCTTGATGCGGCCGGGTGAGGCCGTGACCGCGGTTCCGGTGGACGCCATGGCCGGGGTGGACACGATGGGAACGGGCGTCGCGGCAGGCGTCGTGGTCGTAATCGTGGGCGCGGCCTGAACCGTTCCCTTGAGGAATTCACGAATCAGGACCGGCGAACAGCGCAGGGCGCCGAAAAGGGAACCGCCCACGAAAAGCCCGGCCACAAGGCCGACGACCAGCCGCAGCCAATAGGGCCGGGTGTAGCCAAGCAGGCGGATGTAAGTGGAAAAAGTCGGGCTGGCCATGATGATACATTTCGCAGGGGACGGTGGTCAGGCCAGAAGGCGGTTCAGGGTGTCGGCGACAAAGGCGCGCTGTTCCGGCGTGGCTTCCGGATAGATCGGCAGGGCCAGGGTTTCGGCCGCGGCGCGCTCGCTCTCCGGGAAGTCGCCAGGTTTGTGACCCAGGTACTGGAAGCATTCCTGCAGGTGGAGCGGCACGGGATAATAGATCTCGCAGCCGATACCAGCGGCCTTGAATCCGTCCATCACGGCCTGACGCCGGGCGGCGGGCAGGCGCACGCAGAACTGGTTGTAGATATGGCGGGTGGTGTACGCCGCGGCAGTGGGCACGACCAGGCTTGCGGTATGCGGCCGCGCGGCGAAGAGGCGGATGTAGTCGGCGGCGTTGGCCTGGCGCGCGGCGCTCCAGCCGTCCAGGTACTTGAGCTTGACGGAGAGCACTGCGGCCTGAAGTGCGTCAAGGCGGAAATTGCCGCCCACAACGCGGTGGTGATACTTGGGATGCATGCCGTGGTTACGGAGCATTTTCAGCCGTTCGACGCGGGCCGGATCGCGGGTGACGATCATGCCGCCGTCGCCGAACCCGCCCAGGTTCTTGCTGGGAAAGAACGAGAGGCAACCGTATTCGCCCATGGCGCCGGCGCGGCGGCCCTGGTACTCGGCGCCGATAGCCTGGCAGGCGTCCTCGACCACGATGAGCTTGTGCCGGCGGGCCAGTTCCAGAAGGGGATCCATATCAGCGCACTGCCCGTAAAGATGCACCGGGATGACGGCGCGGGTTTTCGGGGTGATTTTGGCCGCGACCTGGGCGGAGTCGAGGTTGAAGGTCGTGGGGTCAATATCCGCAAACACGGCCTTGGCGCCGACGCGGTGGATGGCGCCGGCAGTGGCGAAAAACGTGTAGGGCGAAGTAATGACTTCGTCGCCGGGACCGATGCCCTCGGCCATAAGGCAAAGGATAAGCGCGTCGGAGCCGGAAGTGACGCCGCAGGCGCCGGCGCAGCCGCTATACGCGGCGACTTCCCGTTCGAGTTTTTCCACGGCCGGACCCAGGATGAAATACTGGGCATCACAAACTTCGTCGAGGGCGCGGCGGATTTCCTCGCGGATGGGCCGGTACTGGGCGCGCAGGTCAAGAAGCGGAACGTCCATGGCAAAGCCTTTTTAAACAGAAGCTCGCAAAGAACACAAAGGCGGTTTCAGCCCAAATCCTTGCGTGCTCTTTGCGGCCTTCTGTTCAATGAATTCAAGTTTGGTTGCGAATCATTCAGCTCAAAGACTGCTGCTGGAATCGAGGCGGAACCCGGGAAATGCTTTCAGATAGAACGCGACAATAAAACTGACATCCCCGTTGGCCTCCTCTATCCGGAACGAGCCCTTCCAGCAGTGCAGATCCCGCTGGATCTCGTACACCTGCCTGGCCATCCGCGTTTCCAGGATGTCGAACTCATAGCGAACCAGGCCGTCGGTCTTGGCGTTGATGGGGAAGTTGAACTCGACGGCGACGTAATGGCTTTTATCATAGTGGTGGGCGAAGGTCTGGTCGCCGCCGGCGTCCGCCAGGGAACTGCCCATGGAGTAGACGGTGCGCGCATCGTACTCGTTGCGGTAGAGATAGGAAACGTCGGTGCGCAGAACTTTTTTGTTGCCGAAGCCAACGCCGACCTCGGCCCGGTTCAGGGTCGGCTCGTTCATGTCGGCCACAGCCCGGCCCCAGAAGCTCAGCGTCTCTTTCGGGTTGTACTGGGCGAGGGTACCAAAATTACCCAGGCTCTTAAACCCTTCCTCATTGTGGAAATGGAAATCGGCATAGTTCTCCAACGAGGCCAGGGTGTAAATGCGGTTGCTGCGCCGGGTTTCGGCGCGCTGGCGCAAGCCGAGGCGGACGAAGTTCTGCTCGATCAACCGATCGATCTCGTCAAAGAAATAAAGGTTCTCCCGGTCCTGGCTCGGCTTCGGCGCAAAGGTGTAATTCATGTAAGGCTGGACGACATGGCGCAGGCCGTCGATGTCCCACCGGGTACTCTTATAGTCTTTCCAGGTGCGGTAGTACTTGGTGGAGACTTCAAAGCCGGTTTCGCCGGCAAGCCGGAGCGTGCCGCCGCCCTGGTCGTCATAACTGTTGACGGCCAGGGTGGTGTCGGGGTTGTCCGGGTCAGTCACGGCCGCCATGTTTTCCAAATCCTGGGTGGAGATGGCGCCCTTGCTGGTCCGGCTGTAGTAGGTCAGGCGGCCGCCGGCCCGGGGCGTGACCTGGAACTCCCCGAGGTGGAGGGGGTAGTAGAACATGTGCAGGGAGTCGGCGCGCAGGGCGCTGTAGTCGGCGGGATCGGTGAGGCCCGCGGGAACCGAGGGACGCGATTTGTCAAAGTCGCGCCAGCGCATTTCCATTTTGCCAATGCTGCTGTCGGACTGGTAGTAAAACCCGCTGTTGCCCAGGGCCTGCCGGGGCATGGTAAGGTGGAGCACGGGCAACTGTTCAACTTCAGTGTAGAAATCATTGACCCGCGGCCGGGCCGAGAGGGAGAGGGAGACGCGGTTCCAGTCCAACGTGGCATCGACGAAGGACTTGGGCTGGGGATTGTTGCTGTACTCTTTGTCGTACCAATTCTCCAGCATGTCGATGTCGCTCATCTTGTCGAGCTTGAGCCGGAAGGTGAGGTCGTCGGTGATCTCCGAACGGTTATAGATCTTGGCGCGGTAGCGGTCTTTGATGACCTTGAAACGGCGATTGTAGCCGTCGCCGGTGTCCGGCGCGTCATTGTCGCTCATGCCGTAGAAGAGGATGTCGGTGTACGTGCGCTTGGTCTCGATGACGGTCTCGTTGCCCACGGCCACGCCGTTCTTGGTGCGGAGATCCAAGCGGAACGTGGTGGAAATCTCCTTGGAAATCTTGAATTCCTTGGAGATCAGCAGGAAAGCGCCGTACTTGCTGTTGTAGCCAGGCTTGACCGAGAACATGCCGGCCGCACCGGTGGTGCCATGCATGTAGGGTAAGTAGAAGACCGGCAGCCAGCCGACACGGTAGACGACATGATACGCCTTGTAGGTGCCATCGGGATAATAAACCACGCGATTGGCGGTCGCCCGGGTGTGGGGATCGGTGTAATCGCAGGTGGTGATGACGGGATGGTCGAGCTCGGCTTCGCGGGTGTCGGCCGGACGCACCTTCTGGCCGGTGGCCGGATCGGTCTCGGTTTCGTGGACGCCGTGATAGATGCCCTTGTTGCCGGAGAGATAGAACTGGCCGCTACGGGCGTTGTAGCGGCCGACCTCAAACTGACGGGTGTTGAGATTGCCGGTCACCTCGTCGCAACGCCAGGTCAGGTTGCCACGCTCCAGAGTGACATTGCCCTTGGCCAGAAGATCGTCCAAGGTTTTGGTGTTCACTCGGAGTTCATCGCAGGTGAGGACAATGTCCTGGTACTGGATGCGGACATTGCCCACGCCCATGAACACGCCCGACTTCTGGTCGGATTCATACCGGTCGGCCTGGATTTCCACCGGCAACCGCATGCCAAACCCCGCCGGCAGCAGGGACTCGGCGGCGCCGGCCGGCCGCGGCACGGCAAGCAGGAAGGCCAGGCCGCAAAGCGCCAGCCGCCCGGCCCGCTGTAATCCTGTAATAGAACCCTTCATGCGTATCGCCCTCACTTGGCCAAGGCTGTGCCTTCGTGATCAGCCAAAAGTCCGGAACGAACCCACGCGTGCGCGTTCGGCCCGTTTTCTATAGAAAAGGAATAACATAGCCTGCCTTACCGGAGATTGGGCATCTTTTGAACCGCGCGTGGTAATGCCTCGCCCCAAGGTTGCCGTTCCCCGCGCCGTCCCTTATTTTACCACGCCTTTAACCCCGCAACCCGCCCCCCCCCATTCGGAGAACCGCATGAAAACGATGCTTGGCGCGCTGGCCCTTTTACCGTTGCTGGCAGGCTGCGAAACGACGTACAACGTCAAGGCCTATGACCTGAAGGGCGAAAAAATTTATGACGGGCAATTAATCCATAGTTCAGGCGGCCTCCACACCCCGGATGGCCGAAGCGTGGTGATCCAAAATGCCACCGTGGTCATGGAAGAAGTGAAGTAACCTAACCGGCATCCTGCGCGAGTTTCGTTTGGGAGAAGTGACCATGACCTGGAATCTGAGTCGCGGGGCAACGGGCTGTGTCGCCGCCATTTGCCTGGCCGGGCTATGCGGGTGTCAGCAGCGCCATATGACGGCCTACCAGAACGGGATTAAGCTCGGGGAGTGGGACTTGCACCAGGACGGGCCCGGAAGCTTCGTGACCGACTCCGGCCAACACGTCCAGATCGTCCCCGCCGCGGGGATTCCCCTGGACACGGTCACGGTGGGAGGCGGCGCGGTCATCTTTACTCTGGCCGCCGAAACTCGGTAGGTCGATGCGACGGGCGCCCGGAGAGTCCGGCGCCCGCGCCTTCCCACACCCAGGCGAAGAAATGTTTGGCCGCCATGGAAAGAGGATGAAAATGCTCTCCAAAACACCGTACGGGTTGGTCTTGTTCCTGGTCATGCTCACCGGGTGTTACCACCACGGAAAAATGAGCGTGTATGAGGGCGGCAAACTGATTGACCGGCGCGAAGTGCATTGGACCGGCAGGGCGGCGCTGATGCAGGGCATGTCGGAAGGGTTCCCGGACTCGCCCGTCCCGTCCGGCGTTCCCCTTGTCGTGTGCGTGACCAGCGAGCCCCAGGCGCCGGTTGAGGGCGTCTTCTACTGCGGCACCGGAATGTCCTTCGTCCTGGAAGAAGAGTAAGAGCTTATCGATTCATGAACAAGGCGATGCCCCCCCCTTGATCCCCGATCCTTTTTGCCCGCTAAATACGCGAAATATCGCGAAAGGAAAACACCGGCGTCCCATAGGAGGCCTGTTCGGGGTCGGCATCGGAATCGGCATCGTTCCTAAAGAGCCACGGGTTCGATCCCGATTCCGATACCGATAGCGACCCCGAGGAAAAAATTAAATGGGTGCCTGGGAACGGCGCGGTCACGGGACGTCGCAGTCGTAGCGCTTCAATTGGCGCACGGCCCAGTCATGGGTGCGCTGCCAGGCCTCCGGTTCCAGAACCGGCGGCGGGCCCAGGCCCTCACCCATGGCCAGCAGCGCCTCCCGGCGCGCGGCCCGTTCCGGCGCCGCCTCCTCCGCGGGGGGCAGCCAGCCCTGCTCCTCCAGAAAAAGCAGGAACACCCCGGACGTCGCGGCCGGAATGGCGGCCGCGCCCTCGGCGCCCAGGCGGCGCAACGCGGCGGTCATGGCGCGGAAGAACCGGGGCATGGCCACGCCGGCATGGGTGTTGGCCAGGGCGAAACGGGCCAGGCGGCCGGCGGCGCGGAAAGCGTCCAGGTTCTGCGCCACCGCGCCCAGATCCTCCCGCGTTTCCGCGTGACGCCAAGTCAGAAGATCCCGTTCCCCGTCGCGGTATTCGACCTGCAGGACGCGGAACAGATCCGCCACCGGAAACTGCCGGCGCCCCAGTTTCCGCGCGCCTTTCACCAGGAAATGCAGTTGCCCGTGCTCCGGCGTCAACCCGGCCAACACCAGCCCCGATTCGCCGACGGGCGTCTTGCGCAGCACCAGGTATGCGGTGGTCAGCAACGGTTCGGGCATGGCCCCAGGCTTTCATCCTGAAGAACGGAGAATCGCGGTTTGGCCGGTTCGGCGCTCGGCATGGTACCCCAAGCGCATTCGCGAACCCGCCGGGCCCTGATAGTATAGCCCTACGGGCATCATCTCACGGCTTGCCCTTGGGGACTTCCGCCGTTTCGCCCACAGGCGCCTTTTCCGGAACGGTCGGAGACTTGCCCCCCGGCGCGGACTTGGGCGGGGGGCGCAGGGACAGAACCCAGGCGTTGGCCCGGCCGATGCCGCCGTCCTCGGCTTTGACGCAACGAACGAGATTCTCCGTCGCGGCAGTCATGTCTTTCTCGATCGCCAGGGAATAGGCGTACTCGAACATGACCCGGGCCTCCGCCGGACTGTCCGCCAGCAACAGCAGATTCCCCCGCGCCGTATAAGCCCGGTAGTCGTCGCCCTGGATCTCCGAGAGCCGTTTACGGTAGGCCGCGCCGTTCACGGCAATCCCTTTCACCAACAGCGAAGTCCCGTAGCCCGACGGCGGAGGAGGAGAACTCTCGGCCTTCTTCGCGAGGGGCTTTGCCGGTTCAGGCCGCGCCTCGCCTGGTTCCGGGGCGGCTCCGGGGGAATCAGAGACCGCGGCGCCCGCCGCCGCGGCCTGCTCACGGCGAAAACGGTCCAGAATCAAGGGTTCATTCGGATGCGTCCGGCGCAGGCATTCCGCCATGACCTGGAGCGTCCGCGACGTGCCTGCCATGCCGGAGATATTGAACGCGCTCTTGGCCGACACCAGCGCCTCGTCAGGCTTGCCCAGCGCCAGCAACGCCTGGGTACGCAGGACGAACAAGTCCTCCAGCGCCGCACTCTCCGCCGGTGCGGCCATCGCCGCCTCCACCGCCAGATCCGCCACCTCCTGGTTTCGCTTTGCCTGAATCAGCAACCGGCTCCACTTCATACGGAGTTCGCGCACGGCATTGGTCGGGTTCTCATCAAGCTGCCGCCAGATCAACTCCATCGCCTTTCCCCGTGCCGTCGCATCCCCGCTCTTCAGTCCCTCCTCGATCAACTGAAAGTCCGTCTTCGGTTTCACCGGCACCGGAACCGGGCACTCTCCGTACGCTCGGCCGCCAAAACCTGCCAGCATAAGCAACGCGGTCAGGACAGACAACGACCAGGCGCAATATCCTGAAATTCTCTGCATCCGTTTTTTTGTCATGGCCTTACACACGCCCCTTCTTTCACTGTTGCGCGGCTTCCTTCTTCTGCTCCTCCGCGATCAGCTTTTTCAAATCCGGAGTCGGCGGGTTCTCCCCTTTGAAGAATGCCGCACGGGCTTCAGCATACAGACGCTCTTCCAAGTCTTCAAACTGCCCCAACTGAACCTCCCGCTCCAAGATCCGGGTCCCATAGGGATTGATCGAAATACCAGACGAGACTCGAAGCCCTTCACTGTCGGCGTCCAGCCTGATATTCGCCAGGCTATAGGTTACGGGCTTCATGCTTTTCAAGACCACCTGACACTCCAAAATGTCTCTGGGAAACGTTCTTTTCATGGAGAACGTCAATTGCGATTGATAGCCTGATTCCGGGGCTTCATAAAGGACCTTGTCCGAGCGAAGCAGTTCATCGCCCGCGTTCGCGCCCTTGATCGTCACCGCCCAACCGGGAGGATTTTCCGTTGTCGTGCAGGTGACCAGAAACCCGGGCCAAAACAATGGGGCCGGTTCAGTTGGAGATTTACGGGACCCATTTAATGCCACCTCCCCAAAATTATTTTTTTTGATGATAAAATCAAAATATTCATCCCCGGCCATAAGATAACTGGTGTCCCCCTTTTTCCGTATAATAAATACGGCGGGATCGCTCTTTGGAATAGGCAGCACGCGTGTGGATGGTTTCTGGTCATCGCTCCGTTTTTTTTCAAATGAGGTTTGCCCCCCAAAACCAACTCTCATATTTTCGTCATCATATCCGGTCTTATTGATTGTACTAATGCTTAGGTTGCGACCCCGTAAAGCTGAAAAAGAAAACCGACCGTCCTTATCAGTGTGCCTAGGACAGTCTTCAACATCGGTGAAAAAAGAATCAGGATTTGGGCTGAACTTGGTGAGTTGTAAAATGACCTCGGCGTCCTCGACTGGTTTCCCATACTGGTCGATTACCCTGCCATGGAAGGAAATGCCAAAATCCGCGACCTTGAGCATTTCCCTGATCTGGTTCTGCTTGCTCTCGCCTAGAAGCCGCTGCGTTTCGTCAAGCTGAGTGCCATCGTCAACCGCAAAGCCTGGGAGGACTGCAAACAAAATCGCCATGAAACCAACGGAGAAACTGAATCTTTGGGATTGCATACTGAACTCCTTGTGGCTCACTTCTGAGCATTTACAAAGCGTGACATTCCTGAATCCGTAATTACCGCGCTCCAAAACCGCCACTCTGTCGCAATATCTGATCTGAATTCCCGGCTATGAGAATAATGCTTGGCATCATATTCCCATTTTCTTAAATCATGATAGTAACTGAACCCATGTATGCTATCTACATCAGGAGCGTTTCCACACTTTCCCAAGGCCTTTGATCTGGACTCTGCGCAACGGGCAAAAATCAGGTAGCGCTGATCAGGGAAGGGAAGAGGATATCTGGGAACAGGCGGGTCTTCGTCTAAAGGCATCCAATAAAACATGTCGCCATGAGCCGGGTCATAGGAGTCCCGATTTTTGTCCCCGTCTTTATACCCGTAAGCGGGTCGCAAGGGTTCGTTCAGTGTATTTACCTTAGCGTCAGGCTTCATTTCATTGTTTAATTCCCAGAGAGTTAAAGCAAAATCGCCAGGGTTGAAATATTGGGCTCTTCTATCAGCTTTAGCGAGGCAACCGGCAAGGTATGGGATTCTATGGGTCCCGGTTTTGGTATAACCCCCATAGACGTCCGGGGTTTTATAGCCATGCCAATAATTGGGGATGGTATTGTCGTAGCAATGCGCTGGAATGGCGGCCTGCGCGGCGATGTAGGTGTGAATCATTCCCGGCGAGGCCAAGCGCAGGGTTTCTCCCATCACCACATTGCCCATGCTGTGCGCCAATACCCGGACTTGTCCGGAATGTCCGCTCTGGTTCAGGTGCGTGATCAGATCCAGCAGGGCCGGGGCGGAGCGCCAGGCGCGGACTTCACTGGCGTCGTAGGTCAGCAAGCCTTCATACGTCGGCCACTGGAAGCTGCCCACGCGCCCTTTGTATCCCTGCCACCAGAGGCGCTTGAACACAGTTTCCGACCATCGGTTCTTTTCCCAGGCCAGCATGTTCCAGCCGTGAACATGGATGAAGTATTCGTCAGTCTCCTGCGGATCGTGATAGGCGCCCTCGCGCACCCGGCGGCTGACGGGTTGAACGGTTGGCATAAGTTCATTGGCAATAATGGGATCGACGACATACTTGTCATAAAAATCGGTGATCGGACGCAGCTCAAGATTGACGCTGGCTCGGCAGACTTCAACTCCGCGTATCTTGACCAGGAAAAGCAGGTTGCCAGCGCCGGCGCGCCGCCCTTCAAAAATGAAAGGCGAAACCGCGCCACCGGGCTTGATGAATTTATTCGGGAGTTGAATCTCATTGGCATCCACGGTAATTAGACGTTTCTTTTCAATTTGCCGGTCTGCGGTGGGAATGTCGCTTAGGTACTTCGTACTTGTACTGACAGCTTCAAATACATTGATTGCAACCGAGCTGGGGGTGTCGAACTTCATGAAATACGTCACCGCCGTATTCGAGCTGAGGAGAGGGTCGACCCGGATATGCAGGCGGGTAAAATCTTCTAAATCACGCTTGCAGTTGTTGCTGCCAATGGCGGTGCTGTTTCCGATGTAATTATCATTACAATCCGGGGCGCCGCTCGGGGAGTCGTCTTCAACCCAATGGCCGTTGTCAAAATGGCGTTCGTCATGATCGTCATTGACCCAGAACGTACAATGCGTGTCCGCGGTGTTAGTGAAGTCAATCACATTGTCGCGATTACCATCCACAGCCATACCGACAAAGGCGGCAACCACCTGGATGGAAGTTGAGGTGGGAATGGTTCCGCGCGGCAATTCGGATTCGGGAAGCTCGGAAAGGTTTTCCGGGTCCACGGCTTCTTCCTCCCAACTGGCGGAGCAGGTCAGGGTGTAGGTTTTCCCCCAGTCGCCGGACGTGGAAAGGGCGAAGGTGGTGCCGCCGGCGAACGAGTTCAGGGGCACGGTGGGCGTGACGCTCCAGTCGAAGCTAGTGCTGGTGAACTGGCACTCCTGGTGCGGAGCGAAGGTGGTGTTGGTTTGTTCCACCAGAAAATCAGCGGAGGCAGCGAACGAGGAATCCGTGCGCGCCAGATAGGCCATGACGCTGCCGGCGGCGCTAGTACTGGTGGTCAGCCCGGTGGTAATGACAATCTGGGGATTGGGCGAGGAACTTTCCCCGCTTTGGGCCAACACCATGTGCCCGCCGCCGCCCAGAACCAGCGCCAACCCGATCAGTCGTTGCCAAATGTGACGTTCCATGATTCCCCTCCCTACCCGTTTCCTCCACCCCGTGACACACAACGGCTAGTTCCCTGACAGCCGTTTTTCGAGCTCACTTACAGTTGCCTGATCCAGCACCGGGCTGAACGGCCGAAAGCTCGGACTCCGGAAAATCGGCCATTTGGCCTGCTGCCGGCCCCACGCCAGCATCATGGTATCCCAGAACCGCTCCCGCTCGCCCGACTCCCACAGGCGCAACTCCCACTTCCATTCCTCCAACTTTCCTGAGTCCGGTAGAATATCGCGGGCAAAACGATATGCAAATAATTTGTCCCGGCGATCGGCGAAAATTCCGGGCTCCGGCCCGGCCGCGTCCAAGGGATGACGCCAAAGGATCAGCGGCAGTTCCAGGCCGGATCCGGTGGCGGCGTCCAGAATTTTCCCAGTGTCGGTTTTGGGCCGGTAGCGCACCCGCTCGAACGTGCAGCCGAGCCAGCCTTCCCGGCCGGGATCGAGGAAGGGTTCGCTCCATTTGTCAACGAAGATGCCGGAGAGGATGGTGTTGAAGCTGCCGTTGTCCTGAACGTGAAACCAGTAGACACTGCCGCCACGGGTGAAGAAGCGTTTGTAGACGCCGCCGCGGAAGTCGCGGATGCGGCACTGGGCGAGGGGCGGCGTCTGCCGGGCACCCTCCACGTGGGCATCGGTGACCTTGAACGTCGTCCACTTGGGATCTTGGGGAACATCCAACGCATGAACTTCGATCTTGTAGTCGCGGACGCGGTTCATGCCGCCTTCTCCATCCTTGTTCATGAAATAGAGGCTGATGACATGGTCGCCAGCGGGCACGCGGACGGCGACCCACAGGTCCGGGCCTTCGAAGGCGAGCGGGTAAGCTTCGCCATGGTCGTCCCATTCGGCCTGGGTGCGGACGCCGCTGTTGGGCCGGTAGAGGGAGCGGCGGGTGGGGGAAACGATCCAGTGAATCCAATGGCGCAAGGAGTCATCCGGCGTGTGGTGCGGCCCGAGAAAGCCTTTAACGCTGTACTTGCGCAGTTCGTAGAAATAGGTGTCTTCGTAGGCGGGGGCATTGGTGGCGCAGAGCCGGGCGTAGCGTCGGCCATAACGTTCGACCCAGTCGCCCCAGGTGCGCCAGTCGTCGCCGAGGAAAATGGCGCTGGGCGGAACTGAGGTGGGATTGGGTTCAGGGTTCAGGACAACAGACGCGACGGGGCTGGGGAGACGATCGAGGAGGGTTTGGAGTTCCGCCGCGGTTGGCGGGCGGGCGGGAGAGGGAAGAGCCACGGGCTTGGTTTTTTGATCTGTGCCCGCCACATCCGAAGCGCCGCCGAAGAAGAAGGCACCGACCCGGCCGAAGAAGGTGGTGGGGCCGGGCGCGATGTTTTTCCGTTGTGCGTCAGTGGGTAACGGGAGACCGGGCGTCAGGGTGACGCCGCCGCCGTACCAGCCGATGGCCGCGGGGTGGTTGCCGGCCGGGGGCAGGAGGCTGAAGACGAAGTCGCGGTTCTGGGACGCGGCGGCGGGGAGTTCACAGTGCTGGATGTCGCGAAGAACGCCGTCGCGCAACTGACCGGCGGGAAGAATATGGCAACCGAACCGGCGAGTGCCGAGCCAAAGGTTGCCGGCGGCGTCCGCACCAAGGCAGGTGAGGTAGTCCTCGGGCAAAAGACGTCCGTCGGTCGGGAACGTGGCGCGGGCCATAGCCAGCTCGGCGGCGGATGGCGGCTGGAATAGCCCCTTGGCGGCGGCCTCCCAGTCAGCGCCGCGCAGGTAGCGCCAGCCCAAGGCGTAATTCATTTTAACAGAAGGCGCAGAGGCGCGAAGAAGGGGGAGTGTATTCCTTTGTGTCTCTGCGCCTTCTGTTGAATCTTGTTCTTGATTTTGGCTTGACGTCCACCAGGCCAAGCCGCGGGTGGTGGCTACGGCGACCGTGCCGTCGGCCAGAACCAGGATGTCATTGATCAGGTTCGAGGGCAGACCCGTCCCCGCCGGCGGCAACCAAAAAGTCTCCGGCGCGCGGATACCCTGCCAGCTCTTGTAGAACAGAAGTGGAGAAGGCGCGTTCTCTGTGGTCTTTCTTTGCGTCTTTGCGCCTTCTGTTCGCAATGCTTTTTCTGGCTGACAGATGGCCAAGCCTTCGCATTGGGTGCCGGCGAAGAGGGTGCCGTCCGAGGCGAAGGCGAGGGACTGAATCTGATCCGAGGGCAGGCCGTCGGCGCGGGTGACGTAGCTCCAGGTGTCGGTGGCCGGGGACCAACGGGCGAGGCCGGCATTGGTGGCAACCCAGACGTCGCCATCCACCGGGCACACGGCCAGATCGAACACCCGTTCACCCAAGGGGCCGGTGAGCATATCGTAGTTGCGCCATTTTTCGCCGTTATAGACGCTGACGCCGTGGTTGAGCGTGCCGGCCCAAAGCCGGCCCTGATGGTCCACAGCCAAAGCGTAGAGATTATCATCGGCCAGGGAAAACTCGGCGGGGGTGCCCGTGGCCAGGGCCGGACCGTTCTCTTCACGGCCGCCACCGGTGCCGGCGCGGGTAATAGCGGTCCACTCCGCCACGGGAGTCAGGCCGGGAACGGACGCCGGTGCGCCGGGATCGGACCGGATGCGGAGACGCCAGAGACCAGAGCCTTCGGTGGCGGCCCAGATATCGCCGGTGCGGTCATCACGACAGAGAGCGGTGACATAAACGGGGCGGGACAGCGGCGCCGCCGCATCCGTGTCGGAAGCAGCCATGCCAGAGACCGCCTGCATTCCGGAGAAGTCCGGCACCCAGGCCAGCGGCAAGGGAATCGATCCCGTCGTTCTGGCCGTGGAGCGTTTCCAGGGCAATCCTGCAACATCCAGGCCGGGAACGGTGCTGTCAGCCGGCATCCGCCATGCCAACGCCGCGGCGGAGAGCATGGCCGGCGCGATGGTGTCGAGTTCACGCCATGGCAGCGCCGCGACGGGAAGACTGGCCACCGGCTTGATGCCGGATTCGCGCCACGGCAGTTTCGCGGCCGAGATCGGCATGAGCGCAGCACTGCCGGCCGGGCCGACAACCAGCAACAGCGCCGCCAAAAAACGCGCCGCCAACGCAAAATAAATTCTGCCTCCCCGCTTCATCCCATCTCCCCCACCTGTCCGTTCCCCACCCAAAACCCGCCCCCGGCTTTGTCTGCAGAACCGGGATGCAGACCATTACCGTAATTCGATTGTAACGACGTGCAAATCAGGCTAAAACGATTCAAGGCAAGCCCGTTGTGTTTGCGGAGTAGACAAGTGTTCCCTGTCCCTCCGATTTTCTATGCCCCCGATGCATCCGGAACCGTTTTTTTTGCCGCGAAAGAACGCATGGATCGCAAAGAGATGCAGGCCCCCTCTTCTTTGTGTTCTTTGCGTTCTTTTGCGGCAAAAAAGTTAGATCTCGGTTAATTCCGCGCCGGCGGCCCGTTTGCGGGTTACGCCAAACCGCGGCGGCGGGTTACTGTATGAGGCGTACACGGATCGCCCGCACACTCCGCGGCGGCGGCTCCCTCGGCGCGTGAAGGATTTCAATTATGGCAACCCCGGTGAAAATTGGCATTGACGTCGGCGGCACCAAGGTCTTCACCCTGGTGCTGGACGCGGCCACGCGGAAGATCCTGGCCCGGACCAAGGCGGACACGCCGGCGGGGCTGAAGTTCGACGAGTTCGCCGCCTTCCTGGCCGCCCAGGCCGCGCAGACCCTGGCCGAAGCCGGCAGTTCCGCGGCGGACGTGCAGCACATCGGCGTCGCCGTGCCCTCCTCCGTGGATCCCGCCACGGGCGTGATCCTGCATTCCCCGGCCCTGGGCTGGAAAAACCTGCCGGCCCGAACACCGCTGGAAAAGGCGTTCGGCCGCCCCGTGCTCCTGGACAACGACGTCAACTGCGGCGTGCTCGCCGAGGCGCGCCTCGGCGCCGGCCGCGGCAGCGCGTCCGTGGTCGGTTTTTTCGTGGGCACCGGCCTGGGCGGCGGCATCGTCATGGACGGCAAGCTCATCCGCGGCCTGCGCGGCTCGGCCGGCGAGTTCGGCCACACCGTGGTCCGCTCCAACGGCCGCAAGTGCGGCTGCGGCAAGCGCGGCTGCCTGGAGGCGTACTGCAGCAAGACCGCCTTCGGCCGGCGTTTCGAGCGCTTGATCGAGAAGCGCGGCATGAAAAGCTGCCTGCCGGAACTGCTCAAAGACGAAACCTTCCGGAACGTGCGGAGCAAGGTGCTGGCCAAGGCCTACCGCCGCGGCGATCCGGTGGTCTGCAATGTGCTGGACAAAGGTGCGGACATGCTCGGGATCGGCGTGGCGAACGTCATGGCGACCCTGGCGCCGGCGTGCGTCGTGCTCGGCGGCGGCGTCATGGAGGCCCTGGGCACGGACCTGCTGCCCTTCGTCCGCCGCAGCGCCGAGGCGCACCTGTTCGGCCTGGGACCGAAAGACTTGAATCTCAAGCTGGCGGAATTCGGCGACGACGCAGTGGCCCTCGGCGCCGCGCTGCTGGATGAGGCTTAGCCTGAATTATTCACCACAGAGTTCACAGAGTCCACAGAGAGGGTTCTGATGAAAGGGTTCAGGGGTCAGGGTTCAGGATGGACGAAGAGGGATCTCTTGTGTTGCATGTCCTACCGTCAGCCCCCTGACCCCTGACCCC
>CAITSE010000161.1 GCA_903894975.1 uncultured Lentisphaerota bacterium | reverse complement strand
CTTGACCTGGAGTTCGGCGTTGACCGTGGCCAGTTCCTCATTGACCGACTGCAGTTCCTCCTTGGACGTCTCCATCTCCTCGTTGGTGGAGTGCAGTTCCTCGTTCACCGACTGCATCTCCTCGTTGGAAGATTTGAGTTCTTCGTTGGAGGTCTCCAGCTCTTCGTTGGAGGAACGGGAATATTCCTCCTTGACACACAACTCCCGCTTCAGCGCCGCGATCTGCTCGTTCTCCGCCACGGTCGCCTCGCGGCTTCCCGCCGCCGGCGCGATGCCCGCCGGGTCCGGCGGCGGCGCCTCCTCCAGGATGACCAGGTACAAGGGGGCCTCCGGTGTTGCGGCGGGCCCCGGCGTCACCGGGCGGATGGTCAGGATGACCGTGGAAAAGTCGCCATTGGTTTTGACGCGCAGGCCGGGGCAGCGTACGAGCGCTCCGGTCCCCACGGCCTTGTGCAGGGCCATGGCAAGTTCGTGGCGCAAGCCGTCGCGAGCCATCTTCAGGATGTTGGTGATGCCGATTTCGCCCGGGGTCAGCTCAAGGTACATCCCGGTGCGGCCGTGAAGGTAGAGGATGTCTCCTTGAGCGTTGACGAGCGCGTAGGCCGGGGCGACCTGCTGCATGAACGCCTGTTCGGCCAGCTCGCGCAACGGCGGTTTCGCGGATGCCGCCGGCCCGGCGGCCCGCGGGTGGGCGATCTCAAGGGCCGTTATCGGCGGCAGAAACCGGCTCAGGGCCGCCCGCGGCGCGCCGTAGACATCACTTTTGCGCTGATACAGCTTCTCCTTGCGGTCCAGCGTGGCAAACAGGTCGTCAAATTCGCCTACGGTTTCGGCCGTGCCCAGGAAAAGCCAGCCGCCCGGGTTCAGCGCGTAATAGAAGAGGGGGATGAGCCGCTTCTGCAACGCCGCGTTCATATAGATCATGAGGTTGCGGCAACTGATCAGGTCGAGCTTGGAGAACGGCGGATCCTTGATCACGTCCTGCTCGGAAAAGACCAGCATGTCGCGGATGCCTTTGTGGATGCGGTAGCCGCTGCCGTCGGTCTCGGCCGTGAAAAAACGCGCCAGCCGCTCCGGCGTGAGGTCGGCGGCGATGCCGGCCGGATAAAGGCCGGCGCGGGCCGTGGCAATCGCCTGGCTGTTAATGTCGGTGGCGAAGACCTGCACCTTGAAACTCTGCTTCATCGCCTCCTGGCGTTCGGCCAGCAGGATGGCGAGGGAGTAGGCTTCCTCGCCGGTGGAGCAACCCGGCGACCAGACGCGGATCACGCTGTCCGCCTTCTTGCCGGCAAACAGCTTGGGAATGACCTGTTCCTCAAGCGCCTTGAAGGCCTCGGGATCGCGGAAAAAATTGGTCACCCCGATCAACAGGTCGCGGAAGAGCGCATCCGCCTCCGCCGGCATCCGCCGCAGATAATTGGCGTACTCGGCGATCGTGGCGATCTGGTGGACGGCCAGGCGCCGCTCAATGCGCCGGTAGATGGAGTTCCGCTTGTACTGGGAAAAGTCATGGCCGGTCCGGGCGCGCAGCAGGACAAAAACCGTATTCAGCTCGCTCTCGACCTTGGACTCCGGAGGGACTGCGGCCGGTGGGAGCTTGTCGAAGCTATGGGCCACATAGGCCATGAGCTGGGCGGGCATCTCGGCCGGCGGCAGTTCGTAATCCACCAGACCGGTGGCGATGGCGCTGCGTGGCATACTGTCGTACTCAGTGGACTCGGGGTTCTGGGCCATGACCATGCCACCCTCGTCCTTGACGACCCGCACGCCCTGGGTGCCGTCGCTGCCGGCGCCGGAGAGCACGACGCAGATGGCCCGCTCGTGCTGGTCCTGGGCCAGGGAGCGGAAGAAGAAATCGATGGGGAGGCGCTGGCCTCGGGGTACGGAGGGCTCCAGCAGCTGCAGCGTGCCATTCAGATACGCCATATCCCGGCCTGGG
>CAITSE010000160.1 GCA_903894975.1 uncultured Lentisphaerota bacterium | reverse complement strand
CCCGCCCCCTTTTATTGTGACCCACCCCTGGGAACGCCGAGCCCCAGCTCGGCGCGAATCTTCTTCCACAACGGGAAGCAGGGAATCCAATCCCGGCATTCATCTCACGGAGGCACGGGGGCACGGAGAGAAGGGTACGATTCCGCGAACGGACAACAAACCGTTTTCAGAAATTCCCCGTGCCACCGAGCCTCCGGGAGATAACTCCGTGTTTGGGAGGCCGGGAGGCTGGTCCGGCGCAAAAAGAAAAGGGCTGCGCGGGAATCTCCTGCGCAGCCCCTTCACGACTTCCGATCACAGATCAAAGTGTGATGATCGGTTTCGGCGATGCGGTCATTTCCCCTGGCACTCTTTCCGTTCCATCTTGTACAACCGGCCTTCCCCGTTCACGACGATCTCGATCTTGGAGCCGTCCGCCTTCTTCACTTCGGCTTCGTAAAGGATCACGCCGTGCCTCTTCACCATTTCCAGTTCTTGGATCGTTCCGCCTTCGGCGTAGGTGTCGATCGTCTTCTGCGCCTCCGGCGGCACTGTCGCCACCGGTTTCTTGCACATGGTGTTGCATCCGCCCGCCAACACGAGCGCGGTCACCGCGGCCACTGCCAGCCATTTGGTCTTTTGCATAAGTTCCGCCTTCCGATTCGCGACACGTCATCTCGTACCTGAAAGAACCGTACCGCACCACCCTCCGGAATGCTATGGGGTGTAACCCTGCCCCGCTGTTGGCGTCCGCGGGACATGGCGGCAAGGTTCCCCGCGCCGGAATGGGTTCGGTGCGCAGCGGCATGGGTTCACGGAGGGGAGGGGAGGCGGTGGGACGGTGTGATCGGTAGGAATCGATGGAAGTCGATGGCGGTCGATGGAAGTCGGCAGGAGTCGAGGGAAGATGGTGTGACGTCAGGCCGTTTTGCGGCGATGTCCTGATGTTGCGGCGAGTCCCCGGGGACGGGATTCGCGCCGAGCTGGGGCTCGGCGTTCGTGCGCCATAGGCGTTAACTTAAGAGCCTGACTCTTCTAGAAAACAAAATAATTGCGAACGTCGAACATCGAACGTTGAACGTCCAACGTCGAATCGGGATTCATACGGTGCGTTTTTTATGGAATCCTGCGTCTCATAAGCCCCGAGCCCCCCCCACAGACCACGGGCCACAGACCACAGACCCCGGATCATCCCCTCCGGGAGGCTGGCCCGGCGGGGGTTGGGGAATTACATTTGGCGAGGATGAGTCACCTGCTGACATTACTGGGCTGGCTGGGGCACTTCCTCCGGGTTCTGCTGGAGGTCGGGCTGCTGTCGATCATGATCTATTCGATCCTTTATTTCCTGCGGGGGACGAAGGCGGCGCCGGTGCTGGGCGGAATCACGGTGGTGATCTTCCTGCTTTGGGGTGTGTCGCGGCTGCTGGGACTGGAGGTGATCGAGTGGCTGCTGCTGAAGATGTGGGCGCTGCTGGCGATCTCGGTGCTGGTGATTTTCCAGCCGGAGATCCGGCGGGCGCTGGCGGAAACTGGCAGCCAGCTCTCTCTGGGGCATGCCGCGGAACAGTCGGCGCGGGAGGCCGTGGAAATCCTGCTGGACGCGACGTTCTACCTGGCCGAACACCGGCTCGGCGCGCTCGTCGTCCTGCAGCAGAAGATCGGCATGCGCCCCCTGGCGGAAACCGGGACGCGGATCAACGCGCCGCTGACGCGCGAGCTGCTGACTACTTTTTTCTTTCCCAACACGCCGCTGCATGATGGCGGCGTCATCATCCGCGACAACACCATTGTCGCCGCCGGCTGCATTCTGCCGCTGACCCAGGACACCGAGATGTCCAAGAGCCTGGGCACACGCCACCGGGCCGGGGTCGGCGTGACGGAAGAGACCGACGCGCTGGCCGTCATCGTCTCGGAGGAGACGGGGGCGGTGAGCATTGCGCACAAGGGTCGGTTGCTGCGGGGGTTGACCCGGCAGCGGCTGGAGCGGCACCTGTCGAGCTTTCTGCTCAAGGGGCGCGAACGGGGCGGCGCCAGCCGGCTCGGTTCATGGCTTGGCCATTGGCGTCTGACCGGCGAACTCCGGGATGGGACGGACGCGGAAGAAGAGGAGCAAGGGACGCCATGAAGCTGCGCTTGCCCCGATTCATTCGCGCGGATTTTTTCCGTAAATTCATTGCGGTGGTTTTTGCCGTGCTGCTGTGGTTCTATGTCAGCGGCCAGATGCGGGAGACAGAGACTTTCCGCGGCGTGCCGGTGATCTTGAATTACGACAGCGGCGTGGTCAGCCTGGAGCGTGAAACCGTGGCCGTGGACGTGGTCTTGCGCGGCGCCAAAAACCGGCTGCTGCGGGTGACTCCGGCCGACGTGCACCTCGAGGCGCGCATCCCCTCCGAGGCGGTGGATCGCGGCATGTCGTTCTACGATCTGGCGGTCCTGCCCGAAATGGCCAGCGTGCCGACCGGCTTGAGCGTGGTCGAAATTTCTCCCGCCAAAGTTCGCATCCCGCTGGACCGGATGGAGACGCGCACGGAGGTGCCGGTGCGGGTGCGTTTCAGCGGGGCGCTGCGGGAAGGGTACAAAATCGCCAGCGTCAGCGTGGTTCCATCCAAGATCGATGTCACCGGTCCCGGTAAGCTGCTGCCGGATATTACCGAACTGCTGACCGAACCGGTGCCGCTGGACGACACCCTGTCGGCGGGGTTCGAGATGGAGGCGCGGGGTGCTGGGCATTCCCCGGGTGAAACTGCATGTCGGCACGGTGCATGTCCGGGTGGAAATCGCCAAGCAGACCATGCAGCAGACCTACCGCGACCTGCCGGTCTTTGTCCTGGCCGGGGCGTCCTCCCCGGTGGCGGTGGCGGCGCCGCTGCCGCCGGTTTCCGTGACGGTGCAGGGACCGCAGGATGTGATGGAGACGCTGGACGGATTTTCGGTGCGGCCGTTCGTGGACATTTCGGGCATGAAAGCGCCCGGCACCAGCCGGCGCGCCGTCCAGGTCTGGTGCGGCGGCGCCGCCGGCGTGATCGTGGAATCGATCCAGCCGAGCGTGGTGGATGTCACCGTGGCCCCGGCCGACCACGGCCCGGCGCCGGCGGACGCCAAACCCGCCGCGGCCAAGGATGCGCCGGCCAACGGCGGGGGGAAGAAGCCGTGACCGCACCCGCGCCGGCCGGCGGCGCGGCGGACCCGGCCGCAGCCATGCTGTTCGTCCTCGGTCCCACGGCCTCCGGCAAGACGCGGCTGGGCGTGGAACTGGCACGGCGGTTCGGCGGCGAAATCGTCAGCTTCGACTCGCGCCAGGTCTACCGCGGTCTGGACCTGGGCAGCGGCAAGGATCTGGCCGAATACGCCGCGACTGCGGCCGGGGCGCCGGCGGTGCCGCATCATCTCATCGACGTGGCCGATCCCACTGCGGCCGCAGCCTTCGATTTGCACCAGTTCCTGGGATTGGCGCGGGAGGCGGTGCGCGACGTCCGCAACCGCGGCCGGCTTCCGGTCGGGGTCGGCGGCAGCGTGCTGTATGTCAAGGCTTTCCTGGAAGACTACGACCTGCCCGGCGGCCCGCCGCAGCCGGAGATCCGGGCGGAACTGGACCTCCTGTCCGACGCCGAACTGGCGGCGCGCTTGGCGCGTCTGGCCCCGGATTTGGCCGCCCGCGCCGATTATTCCCAGCGCATCCGCCTGCTGCGGGCCGTGGAGATCGCCATGAGCCGTGCCGCCGCCCCGTCTGTCGCCAGGACAGAGACTCTGACGTTGGAACTGCGGCCGCTGCTGCTGGCGCCGTATTTCCCCCGGAAGGAAATCCATGCCCGGATCGCGGCGCGGTTGGAGGCGCGGATGGCCGCGGGCATGCTGGAGGAGTCGGCGGAACTGCACCGGCGCGGCGTGACTTGGGAACGGCTCGAATCCTTCGGCCTGGAATATCGCGCCGCGGCGCAACACTTGCAGGGGCGGATCAGCCTGGAGGAGATGCGGGAGCAACTGCTGATCAAGATTCGCGGGTTCTGCCGCTCCCAGGACATCTGGTTCCGCAAACTCGAGCGCGCGGGGCACGTCATCCACTGGATTCCCGGCGGCGATCCGGATCGGGCCGCCGCCCTGATGGAAAAATTCCTGGCCGGCGCCCCGCTGCCGCCCCCGGAACTCCGTCTCGCCGACATTTATTACGGCCCGAAGAGCGCCTGACCTCCCGCGGTCAGGCCGGAGGCAAGCGTCCGCGGCGGGCATGCGCGTCAACTTAAGGAAAAAATCGAACGTCGAACATTCAACATTGAACGTTGAACGTCGAAGGAAAACCCGGTCGGTTTGAGCTTAGATTTATCGCATGACTTCCAATTCGACGTTGGACGTTCAATG
>CAITSE010000159.1 GCA_903894975.1 uncultured Lentisphaerota bacterium | reverse complement strand
CGGCAGCATCTACCAACTGGCCGGCATCGACCCCAGCGCCCGCTTGCCCCATCCCTTAGGCGCGGAAGCCTACGTCCTCCCCCACGCCTCCGAAGGCGCCAAGACCGCCGGCCTCCTCACCGAGATCATGTAACCCCCGGCGGCGAGCCGGCAACGCCCCCGCAAACCGCTCCACATCCCGGGAAAAGTCGCCAGAAACCCGGGAAAAGTCGCTAGAAACCCGGGAAAAGTCGCCAGAAAGCCGGGAAACATCGCGTGAAACCCGGGAAACGGCGCGTGGAAGCTGGGAAAAGTCGCGTGAAACCCGGGAAATATCGCTAAAAACCCGGGAAATATCGCGTGAAAGCCGGGAAATGTTGGTGCGGGACCGGGAAAAAACGATTCCGGACGGGAAATTTCAAATCCGAAGGGAAAAATTTGGATCCGGAGGGAAAACATTGGGGAAAACGCAAAAAACGAGAAATCGGAAGCGAGAATCCCGCCTTTTGGCCGGACGGCGGGAAACTACGGATTATTCAGGCTTTTCTTGTCCCGCCCGAGCGTGGCGGAGCCGCGTTGCCTCCAGCGCATGGGTTCGGCGCACTGTTATAGATCATCGGTAGTGAGACCAGTCCGCCGCGCGATTCGGGTCAGCATGTGGGGGCCGATTTCCACTCCATCATGAAAGGCAAAGACGTAATCCGGCCAGCCGGGCCGCGCCAACACCCGATGGGATGTGCCCGCTTGCCGCTTGATTGTCCAACCGCTGCGCAGCAAGGCCGCCAAAACCAGCCGCGACTTGGTGGCTGGCCAATGACTCAAGCCGGCACCGCAAACAATTCGGCCATTTCGGGAACAGTTTCGCCGTGCTCCAAGCGATCCGCAATGACCCGCAACGCCAGCGTCTCGACTTTCGCCACCACCGCCGCCCGGCTCTCGCCATAGGCCAGCACACCCGGCAGGTCCGGAATCTCAGCAATCCAGCGTCCGTCCGACTCTTGTTCAATTTCAATCTTCATGATGCTGAATCTTATCCGAGTTTCCGATATTTTCAACCTCTTCCACTTGGCAAGCCACTGACGACCGCTGATTATTCGTGCTTTTTATGAGCGCCGTTTTCCCCACCGGTTGGGCTGCGCTCAACATATGTATTCGGCCATACTCGGAAGGGTGTCTCCCAACGTTGTCATGGCCGCGTTCATGGCGGCAGTGTGGGTTTGCGCTAATTCTCTGTCAAGCCTGAATGAAATCACGATGCGGCTTGTAGGAAATACTTGACGGAAAATCGGTGGTGGCGGTATTTTCCCGCTTGTTGTTGTTCCAACTAAACTCAAAAAGAATGGAGAACATTATGGCCGATTCGACACCCACTCCCGCTCCGAAAAAACCGCACCATCCCGCCGGCCCGCTTAAGCAGCGGTCGCTCGATGACATCAAACGCGCCGAGGATGTCGCCGAGGGTGCGCTCAATGCCGTGTGGGCCGCCGCGTTGGCCGATGAGGGCATCCCGGCCACCGCCGCCCCCGATCTGATCTTGAAATGCTCTGCGGCGCGGACGGTGGGCGGCCAGCTCGTGACCGCCACGCAAATCAAGGAATCGGCCACGCAAACCGAACTCAGCGCGTTCAAGCCGTTGATGGTGGCGCTGCGCGGGATTCAGGACCGGGCGAAACGGAAGTTTGCCGGCGATGCGGCCAACCAGAAGGCGTACTTCATCGGCTTGGAGACGTTTGGCGATAACCGCACGACGCTCGAACAGGACGCGCAGACCATCATTGACCGCGCGACCGCCGATAACCTGCCCGGTATGACCCCGGCCAAGCTGGCGGACGCGACGACGGCATTGGGCTTGTGGAAAACTGCGGATGCGGCGCAGACGGCAGCGGTGACTGCGCACGCCGCGCTCCTGAATCAGTTCGATACCCAAGTGGCCACCATCAATGGCGCGCGGCGGGAGATTCAGATTGCCGGCAACACGGCGAAACCCTACACCGACCCGGCCAACGCTGCGGCGCGGCGGCTGTTGAAGTTGCCGCCGACCACGCCGTACAATCCCGGTCTTGGCGCATCCGTCTGACTGCCAGAGCCGCCAGTTGGTCCCACGGCGGAGATGTACCAGATTGTTGGTTATCAGGACGGATTGCTCGGCACGAAGAAGCCGGAGTGTCTGCCGATGATGGCCCGGTATGATTCGGGTTTGAAATGGCCGG
>CAITSE010000158.1 GCA_903894975.1 uncultured Lentisphaerota bacterium | reverse complement strand
GTCTTCATCCCGCAAGCCGCGCTGGTTCTCCGTGAGAAACTCGGAGAGATACACGGACGCGAAAGTCTCGGCGGCCCGAAGCGGGACCACCCAGCCCAGGGCCAGCCACAGACCCGCCAGCCAAAATTTCCTGCGCAGAGCATTCATTTGCGGAACCGGGCGAAGAGTGACCCCGTCCCCGCCCTTTGCCAAGCTTGGAAGCGGCACAACTCACTGCCCCGTACAATTCACCTCCACCACATCCGCCGCCTTTAGGGTCAAGGTTCCGGCGATCCCGCCTTCCGCCAGCACCACCCCGTCCCCCACGGATATGGTTTGGCAGCGATAGAAGGAACGATCCCGCGTGGAAACCGAGCATTTCCCAGTGGCTTTCACCGGCCGCAGCACCGCCGTCACGGTCTTCGAAAGCTCCGGGGTCTGCTGACCGAGGATCAGGGAGGCGATGGTCAGTCGTCCATCGCGCAAGCCTTGCACGGCGCCTTCCATTTCATCGCCCGTGACCAAAGAGGCCCCTTCCTTACGTTCCGCCAGCATTTTGCGCAGGTCCGGCGGCAACGGGCGCGTGAAGAGGTAGGCAACCGCTTCGGCGGGCAGGCTGCGCTCGTTCCCGGCCGCATCCAGATACTTGAGGACCTGTCCGTCCAGGCTCCTGGGCTTGCCGGCGACCAGCGAGCCGTCCACCAGCCCCAGTCCTTCGGCCGGTCCCATACCCTGGGCGGTGACTTTGACCTGATCCAATATCGCGCCCACCGCCGCTTGATTCAATGTCGCCGCGCAGGCCAAGCCCACATAAGCGGTCGCGCTCAACTTGACTCGCACCGTGCCCACCAAAACCCAGGCGACCCCGTTCGGCGAACAGAACCCGCTGATGAGGTCGCCCGCGCGGACGAGCCGGACCCATTGATAGGGTTTGGTCCCGGCTGGCGGCGCGGCTTCCGCGGATCCATCCACGGGCCGGCAACTCATCCGAAGTTTTCCCTCCGGAAACATCATGACAGCGGCCTGGGCGCTGTTGGTTTCCAGGCTTTCACGGATGGTCAGTCCCGCCTCGAACGGGTTGTCCTCGAACGGCGGATCTCCGACGCGCGCGATGACGTCACAATCCCCTGTCAGCGTCTGGTACACGAAATGGAATGAATCGGCCGCGCCCCAGAGGCCCCACCCGGCCCCACGCAGCGTGAAGACCGACTTTTCTTCGGTCCCACTGCCCGGCTCCTTGACGTGGCCGATATCCGCCTGACGCCAGGGCAGCGGCAGATGCGGATCACCCACCGGGGGTAGGACCGGCATCGGGACCGCGTCGGGCCGCGATAGGCGCGCGACCTCCTGAAATGGCAGCGTCACCGCACCGCCGCTCGCCGGTGTAACCACCACCTGGTTGCCGGCTTTGAATTCGACCGTTCCGGTGTAGCTCTTCCCATCGCGCGCCAGCAGGGTGCCGCCCCAGGCGGGCTCGCTCCAGACGGCCAGCACCCAACCCACCGCCAGGCATCCTGGAATCATCGCCCATCGCATCATGGTTTCCCTTTGTGTTGATTTGAGATCATCGCAGCGCGAAACAAGCAGGCTACGGTTTCTTCTTGGACGATTCCCGCGCGGCCTTCGCCGCCCGGTAGGCGTCTTCCCGGGCGGCGACCAGCGCCTTGGATTCTCGATCCAGTTGATCGAGGGCATATTGCTGCCGTCGGCTTTGCCGGTAGGTCTCCTCGCGCTGATGCCGCCACTCGGCCAGCCGCTGCTGGGCTGCCGCGAACTCCGGAGACGTAATCGTTGAGTCGGTCGCCACATAGACCCGGAACATCCAGTCTTCATGGGACCAGGGGAGCCGCATCTCCGCCACGCCCACCTCGACGTCGGCGGCGAACACTTCGTCCTGAAGCTGGAAGAGGATCTTCGACTCCGCGGCGGGCGTGGTTGCCTCGGCCAGACGGCCGTAGGCTTCGGATCGGCGTTTTTTTGCCTCCATGAGCGCCTTCAGCTCCTGTAAATCTTCCTCGCGCCGGTTCGCCCCCACTGTGATGAACACCTCGGCGCAGGCGGGCATGTATTCGTTTTGCTGCGCCTGGCGTGATCGGCTCCGAAGCCGCTCCTGCCAGCGGTCGCGCGCACCGACGAGCTGCTGGGCGCGTTGGGCGAGGTTGGTCCCCGCCATTTCGTCGCCCTTTTCCAGGGCAGCCGCGGCGTCGGTCCACGCCTGAGCAACGGCCTCCAGGTGCGCGGTCATCAACGGCCCGTCCACTTTAACGAACACGGGGATCTGCCGGAGTTCGGCCATGAGATTCGCGAGCGACTCGCGGGTGGCCGCCGCCGTTTCCCGGTATTGCTGAATTTGGCCGGCGAAACGGTTCGCCGGCGAGTCGGCCCAGGCGGACAGAAGGTGGGCGACGCCCACGAACAAACCAGTGATGATCGCTTTGCTCCGCAT
>CAITSE010000157.1 GCA_903894975.1 uncultured Lentisphaerota bacterium | reverse complement strand
CCCTGGTTTTTCGCGCTCGTGCTCGATCATCGCACTCGCTTGCCCTCTGTACCAAGTCATGCCAGAAGGATTGGTCGAGCCAGAATCACCTGAACCCTTTTCGAGTGCGATGGGCGAGCGCGAGCGCAGCTTCGCTGAGCGCGAATGACCCATTCTATTCCCGCAAATGTCAAACATTGAGAGTCTCCCCGGCTAAGCCGGGGGGTTACCTATTTTACTTAAGGACAGGTTCCCCCATCGTCCCGTATGGGGCCGAGACCGTAAAGGCGCCAGAATCATTTCCCAATAAATAATGGTTCTTAAGTTGACGCGCATGCCCTCGGGGGCTGGGTCAGCCGGGCTGGCTGATGCGGCGGGTGGCGCTGTCGAGGATGGCGCGGAGGAGTTCGCGGTAGGGCATGCCTTCCATCTCGGCGATCATGGGCAGGTCGGAATGGCCGGGATTGAGTCCGGCCAGGGGATTGACCTCCATGAAGCTTGGGCGGCCGTCGGCGTCGAGGCGGATGTCCACACGGCCGGCGTCGCGGCATTCCAGGGCGCGGTAACAAGCTACGGCCAGCGCCTCGACTTCGCTGCGCAAGGTTCCCGGCGCGAGCCGTTCGTACTTGCAGAACGCCTCGCAGTTTTCTTTGTTCTCGTAGGAATAAATGCCGGAACCGGTCTTGTCGTGAATGAGGATTTCCATGGAGCCGATGGCCCGGGCTTCGGCGCCGGTGCCGACGATGGCGGTGGTGAATTCGCGGCCGGGCAGGAACTCCTCGACCAGCACGGGCTGGTGGTACTTGGCCAGGAGGTCGGCGCAGACCGCCTCAAGTTCGCTGCGGGTGCGGATCATGGATCTGGCATCGACGCCCTTGCCGGTGCCTTCCGCGATGGGCTTGGCAAACAACGGGAACGGCAGTTTCACCGTGGCCGCCGCCGCCGCGTTCTCGAGCACGGCAAAGGCCGGGGTGCGGAGTCCGCAGGCGTGGACGATGCGTTTGGCGACGGCCTTGTCGAGGGTCACGGCGCAGACCAGGGCGTCGGAAAAGGTGCAGGGAATGCCGTACAGGTCGAGGATGGCCGGGACCTGGGCCTCGCGGTTGCGGCCGTGGACGCCCTCGGCGATGTTGAAGACCAGCTCCCAGCGGTCGCCCTTGACCAGCCGTTCGCACAGGGCCTTGGCATGGCCGATGCGGTCCACCTGGTGGCCCAGTTCGGCCAAGGTGCGCGCAATCGTATCAATGGTGCGGTCGGCGTCAAATTCGGCGACCTGATCCTCGGTGAATCCGAGTTTCAGGTAGTCGGCGCGGGCGTCGTAGGTGAAACCGATGCGCATGGTCAGCCTGTGGGGGTGGGGGATGGAAAGGGGCGCCAGTGAAACGGCAACATATAACCGGATTAGCGGGTGAAAAGTCCGACCGGGGTTTGGGACGGTGTGATGGTGTGGCTGTGTGGCTGTGGGAGTCGATAGAAGTCGATAGAAGTCGACATGGCCGGATCCCGAACCTGGGATCGCCGAGCCCCAGCTCGGCGGGTCTTGCGAAAAGCCGAGCCCGTTTGGTTACCCGCGCAATTTGGTCTTCGAGAGCCCTCGATGGCCCTCGAGAGCTGTCGAGGGCTCTCGATAGTCTTCGGCGCCCTCGGGGAAGGGCGCCGCCTCTCAGGCCTGCAGCCGTTCGGCCAGGCGGGTGTGCCGGGAGGCCGGGCGGTCGTTGCGCACGGCAATGGCCAGGGCCTTGCGGGTGCCGACCAGGACCAGAAGCTTGCGGGCACGGGTCATGGCGGTGTAGACGAGGTTGCGCTGGAGCATGACGAAGTGCTGGTTCAAGAGCGGTACGATGACCGCGGGGAACTCGCAGCCCTGGGACTTGTGGACGGTGACGCAGTAGGCCAGGCGGATTTGGTCGGCCTCGTGGAATTGGTACTCGGCCTGGGTGGTGTCGAAGGCGACGGTGAAGCGCTTGGTGCCGGTGTCGACCGCGGTGATCTGCCCCATCTCGCCGTTGAATACGGACTTGTCGTAGTTGTTGGTGACCTGCATGACCCGGTCGCCGGTGCGGTACAGGCGGTCGCCGAAGCGGAAGTCGGGGCGCGGCCGGCCGTTGAGCGTGCGCTGGAGCAGTTCGTTGAGGGCCTGGGTGCCGCAGGAGCCCTTGTTCATCGGGGCCAGGACCTGGATGTCGGTCATGGGGTTGAGTCCGAACTTGGCGGGGATGCGCTCGGAGATCATGCGGGCGATGACGTCGCAGGCCTTTTCCGGGTCTTCCTGGTCGATCCAGTAAAAGTCGCCGGTGACGCCTTCGGGCAGGGCGCGCAGGTCGGGCATCAGCCCCTGGTTGATGGCGTGGGCGTTGGTGACGATGCGGCTGTGCTCGTCCTGGCGGTAGATCTGAACCAAACAGGTGACGGGGATGCGGCCGCAGGCGATGAGGTCATGCAGCACGGCGCCGGGGCCGACGGACGGGAGCTGATCGCGGTCGCCGACCAGGACGACGTGGGTGCCGGTGCGGATGGCGCGGAACAGGCTGTTGGCCAGCTCGGTGTCGAGCATGGAGACTTCGTCGACGACCAGGATGTCGGCCCGGAGCGGATTTTTCTCGGTGTGGACAAAGCTGCCGCCCTGCGGGTTCCATTGCAGGAGGCGGTGGATGGTCTTGGCTTCGAGCCGGCAGCTTTCGCTGAGCCGTTTGGCGGCGCGGCCGGTGGGCGCGGCGAGCAGGAGGCTGCGGCGCAGCGCCTTGGCATTCCGCACGATCTGGCCGACGACTGTGGTTTTGCCGACGCCAGGGCCGCCGGTGATGACGCTCAGCGGATAGCGGAAGGCGTGGTGTATGGCCTGGCGTTGTTCGGCGTTGAGCTTGGAGTCGAACTCGAGCTTGGTCAGGAGCGTGGCGGGGAGGGCGCTGGGACTGCCGGCCAGGCGGTTGAGGCTGTGGGCGAGTTCGACCTCGGCCTGGTGCAGCTCGCGGCCGTAGACGACCAGATTGCCGTTGGCGTCGGGTTCGGCGATGACGGCGCCGTCGCGCAGGGCGCGGTCCAGCCCCTGCTTTGCCTGGACCGGTTCGACTTCGAGCATGAGCGCCGCTTCTTCGAGCAACGCGTCCTGCGGGAAGCAGACATGCCCCTGCTGTTCGGCAAGTTGTTCGAGGACAAAGGTGATGCCGGCCTGGAGCCGGAGCGGGTTGTCGCGGCTGATGCCGAGGCTGCGGGCGATGCGGTCGGCGGAGAGGAAGCCGATGCCGTGGATGTCGCTGGCCAGGCGGTACGGGTTCTGCCGTACCAGTTCCGGGGCGCCGGCGCCGTAGCGGTTGAAGATCTTGACGCTCTGCGCGGTGCCGATGCCCAATCCTTGCAAGTAGACGTGGGTCTCGCGTTCGGCGGAGGCGCGCTGCCAGGACTCTTTGATCTGCCGGACTTTGACCGGGCCGAGCCCCGGCACCTCGGACAGACGCGCGGAGTAATGGTCGATGACATCGAGCGTGCGTTCGCCGAACTTGGCGACGATGCGTCCGGCCATGACTTCGCCGACACCGGGGAGGAAGGCGGCCAGGTAGCGGCGGATGCCGTTGGGCGTGGTCGGCTGGACGGTGCGGAAGCGGACGACGCGGAACTGGCGGCCGTGGTCGCGGTGTGTTTCCCAGCGGCCCCAGGCTTCGATGTCCTGCCCTTCCAGCACGCCGCCCAGGTTGCCGACCGCGGTGGTTTCCTGCTTCTCCGCGGTCAGCAGGCGGATGACGGTGTATTCGCCGCCGTCACGGTCGAAAACGATGCGCAAGACCTCGCCGCGGAGAAACTGTTCGGTCACGCCGCCGCCGTTGGCATTTTCGCCGTTGGCGGGGAGCAGGGGCAGGGCGGTGTCAGGGGCCGCCGGATTATTGGCGTTCGGTTCGCGCATGGTTATACTTGCGGCCCAATGTAACTCCGGCGGCAACCCATGGCGAGTGTGAAAACCGTAAAACCCGATATTTCGGCCGTCAGCCTGATCCGGCGCTGGATGGCCCTGAAGCCGGTGACCGCGGACGTGGCGGCCGTGAACCGGGTCGCGGACGATCTGGCGGCCTGCCTGCAGGCGCACGGGGTGAACGTCGCCGTCGAGGAATTGGCCGGACGCAAAATTCTCTATGCGTCGACCCGCCTGGAAAAGATGCCGGACTTGCTGCTGAATGCGCACCTGGACGTGGTGCCGGCGGCGGACCCGATGTTCACGCTGCGGGAGGAGGGTGGCATGCTCTTCGGCCGCGGCGTCCACGACTGCATCGGCAATGCCGCGGTTATTGCCCGGGTGCTGCTGCGCCTGAACGGCGCGGCCAGCGTCGGCGCGATTTTTTCCACCGACGAGGAGACCGGCGGCCAGACCACGGCGGAAATGGTCCGCCTCGGCTACGGCGCCCGCAAGATGGCGCTGGTTTTGGACGGCGAGGGCGGCGCGGTGACGTTGGCGCAGAAGGGTATCCTGAACGTCCGCCTCATCGCCCGCGGCCGCGCCTGTCACGCCGCCGAACCCTGGCTGGGCGACAATGCCGTTGACCGGTTGCTGGACGGGTATGCGAAGATCCGGGACCTCTTTGCTCCGGCGCATGCGGGCGATGAATGGCACAATACGTTGGCCGCCACCATCCTGCACGCCGGCACCGTCCGCAACCGGGTTCCGGAAAGTGCGGAAATGACTCTGAATATTCGCTTCATCGAACCTGGCGGCGACCGGGCGATTATGGAACGGCTCCGGGCGTTGTCCGGCCTGGAAATCCACGGCGAGACCGACTGTCAGCCGCTGGAAGTGGCGCCCGGACACCCTCTGATCCGGCGCCTGGCCGAGGCCATGAGCCTGCGGCTCGGCCGCGAGATTCCTTTCCCCCGCATGAACGGCGCCACCGACGCGCGCCATTTCGCCGCCCTCGGCGTGCCTGTCGCCATCCTCGGCGTACCCGGCCGCCACGCCCATGCCGACACCGAAAACCTCGAAGCCGCCATGCTCCCGGTCTACGAGGACATCCTGGCCGAATTCGCCGCCGGGCTGTAGCCGGTTTTATTCATGAATCAGTCAGGTTGAACCTATGCAAAAACTTCTTATCGACACCGATCCCGGGCAGGACATCGACGATCTCCTGGCCATTTTCTTCGCGCTGCGCCGGCCGGAGCTGGATGTTCGCGCCATCACCACTGTCACGCTGCCCACCGACCGGCGCGCCCGGCTGGTGAAGCGGCTGCTGCGCTATTTGGACCGCACGGACATTCCTGTCGCCGCCGGCATGAACCTGCCGCTGCGCCCGCTTTCCGACGCGGAACTCCGGGAGCAGCGCGATTTTTCGCGTTCGGTCAATCATTACGCCTTTGCCGAACCGGAGAATCCGCTCGACGCCCCGGAGGGTGGCGGGGATGCCGTCGACCTGATCATCCGCACTGTTGAGCAGCACCCCGGCGAAGTGGCGCTGGCCTGCATCGCGCCACTGACGAACATTGCTTGCGCCCTGCGGAAAAAACCCGAAATCGCCGGCATGATCCCCTACATCGCCATGATGGGCGGCGAAACCTCCCTGAACCGCCTGGAACACAACGTCGCGTTCGATTATGTCGCCGCGGACATTGTCCTAAGTTCCGGCATCCCGATCTTCATGGGCACCTGGGATGTCACCCGCAGGTTTGTGCTCTCTAAGGCCGACTGTGAACTTTTCCGCCACCAGCGGTCGCCGATCTGTCAGGCGTTGGCCGGAGCCATCGACCTTTGGCACCCGGTCCAGAGCTGGAAGCCCGGTCCGGTGATGTACGACCTGTTCCCCATGGTCTGCGCTTTCGACCGCACCTACTACACCACCAAGCCGATGGCGGTCCGCGTCGAGACCCGGGGCGAGTTCACTCGCGGCATGACCGTGGCCGGTGGGAACGGGCCCATGATCGAAGTCACCACAGATGTCCGCGCCGCGGAACTGCGTGAGTTATATCTGACGACGGTGATGGGGGAGTAAAGGCCCGTGGTCTACCGCTGTTACTGACACCCGTTTTGCGGCCGCGCTGTTCGCGGTGTATTTGTCCAGCGATTTCGGGGACACTGCACTAGCCTGCAGCCTGAGAACCTCTATCCAACCTCGTTGGCCGTGGCGCGGAAGCGGGCCGGAGCCCGGCCATGGACGCTCTTGAACACGCGGGAGAAATGGTAGGGCGTGCGGAAACCAAGATAGGCGGCGACTTGTTTGACGGACATTCCGGTGTGGCGCAGCAGTTCCGCGGCGTGTTCCATGCGGAAGCAGGTGAAGGCGCGGGCCGGGGGGACGCCGAGCAGGCGACGGCACTGGTGCGCCAGGGCGCTTTCGCTCATGCCCAGGGCCGCGGCCAGGACGGGCACGGCGGGCGGCGCGGTCAGATGCTGTTCAAAAAGACGGCGGAGCCGGGCTTCGAGACGGGAGGCGTCGGACCCCGACTGAAACGGCGGGGAAAGCTGTTCTTCCGGAAACCGTCGAACCAGGCGCCAGAAGAATTCCCGCGCCAGGGCCTCCCGCAGAGGGCCGGCGCAAGAGGCGCCGGATTCGCTTTCCTTCCATAATTCTTCAAGGAGGGGACGGAAGACCGATTCTGGCAGCCGCATTTGTTGCCCCCCAGGCGGCATATCGTCGCGCAACAGGCGCAACCGTTCCGGTTCGCCGGCCGAGGTGAGACGCAGTCGGAAACGGATGGCATAATAGCGCAGCGGCGGCCGTCCCAGATCCTCGTGCCAGTCGCCGGGGTTGACTACCAGCACATCCCATGGCTCCAGAGTCAGGTCCGCGCCGTTGAGGCGGCCGCAGTACACGCCGGTTTCGACCACGATCAGCTCGTGTTCGAGATGCTGGTGCGGGGGGAAATGGAAGGCGCCCGTGGAGACATTGAGGGTCATGTCATGCAGGTCGAGCCTCACGGCGGCGCCCCCGGCCGTAAACCCGTCGGCGCGGCGAGGAGAGGAGACGGTGAGCATGGCGGGATAGGCGGGCGAGGGCATGGCGGCGGGGGTCACCAATCGCCGAAGTCTTCACCGGGTTTGGGCCGGCGGGGCGGGCGGGGATCCTGGTTACGGCGGCGGGCTTCAGCGAATCGGTTGGCCAGGATCCAATAGGCCAGGAAGCTCAGACAGAAGACCGGTTGGTAGGAGAGGAATGGCAGGTCCAAGGCGGTGTAGAGTCCGGCCACCAGCACGGGTGGAACCGCGGCAAAGGCATGAAAGGAGGCGGCCCGCCAGAACCCGGCCGCGGCCAGCGGCGAGCGCATGATCAGAGCGATGAACAGGAAGATCGTCAGGCAGGTGAGGGTGGCAATGCCGATGTCCAGAAGGTAGCGGAATTCATTCCATATCAGCAGGCAGACGAGCAGGTTTTGGCGGGCCCAGGCTGTAAATTCGTCTCCGGGCAGAGTCATGCCGGCGGGGAAAAGAGAGCGGAGTTCACTTCGGATGGTCTCCATGACGAAGGCTTCGGAGCCGGCGGGGGAGGTCCATGACACTGGTTGGCCGAAGATGGTATCTGCGGTGGCGCGCGCCTCCCGGCCCGGCCCGAGCCAGAGAATGGTGGCCCGGGCCGTTGGTTTCCCGAAAAGTTCATCACTCTCCCACAAGACGACCCGGTCCGGGGTCAGCCAGAGGCCGCGGGATTCCGGACCGCCTTGACGGTTGACGGCCAGGGATTGTCCGGGCGGGGCGAAATCCACGCGCCAGCCATTGTGGCGGGTAGTGCCTGGGAGAGTGTCTGGCCGGTTCCAGGAGAGTTCGCCTTTCGGGGATAGACGCACCTCGCCCAATTCCTGGCCCAGCCAGGAACTCCAGTCACGAGCCTCCTGCCAGCGCCCGGGAAAGGTGCCGGCGCCAGCCAGGAGCCCGGCTGCGGTCAGGGCCAGGAACAGCAGCAGGAGACCGCGCCATGGCGCCTCTTTGAGCAGGTCAAAAATGGCGCCCGGGTCGAAGAACAGGCGCCAAAGAATCCGGCCCCAGGGCTCGCGTGTCCGGGATGAGGGATCGATGGGAAGGACGGGAGGCGGGTTCATCAAAGGAGGGTTGGGTCCAAGCGGGAATGAGTCGGGGAGGGGGAGGGTCAGGTGGGACGGGGCCGGCGGCGTTTGACCGTTTTTTCCAGCCCGGCCAACTCCGTCTCGACCTTGCGGAGTTCCTCGCGGGAAAGGCGGTCGGGGAAAAGAATACCGTCGAGATGATCGATCTCATGCTGGACGCAGCGCCCCAGCAGGCCATCGCACTCGACCTCGAAGGTTTCACCTTCCAGCGTGGTGGCGCGCAGGACGACCGCCGCCGGCCGGGTCACGTCAGCATAGACCTTGGTGACGCTGAGGCAGCCTTCGCTGCAGGTTTCAAGGGCTTTGGAGGCGCGGATCACCTCGGGGTTGACCAAGGGCAGGGGCATGCGCGGGGCGAGCAGGATATCCCCGGGTGAAGGATCGGGTGGGAGAAGGTCGCGGCCGATGCGGGTATCGATGATGATCAGACGCAGGCTGCGCCCAATCTGGGGAGCGGCCAGGCCGACTCCGTGATGGGTGTACATGGTCTCGACCATTTCGGCGGCCAGTTGCCGGATCTCGGCAGTGATGGCCGCCACCGGTTTGGCTTTTTTGCGGAGTACAAGATCTCCCCAGATCCGCAAGCGCAACGGCGCCGGTTGTGGCGGAGTGATGATTTCAACCATGGGAAGAACTGTTCCTAGCCCGGCCAAGCCGGAACCAAGTTTGTGGTGTTATGCCATCGTTACGGCCGGCCTGCCCAGGCTACTACTGTTGGTGTTGCCCAAGGTAAATCTTTACCGAAAAACGACGCTTTTCGCTCAGAAGATTCTAAGAGAGGAAGGGGAAAGCCTTCGGATAACCTAAGCACGGAAGGCGGACGCGCAACTATTTCACCCGATCATTCTGCGCGCTGGAATTTCACGGCGCAGTCGATGCGGAAATCGGGGAAGTGGATGACGAGGCGTCCCCCGTCGTCGGCACGGGCCTCGGCGCGGTGGATGACATCGCCGGTGAAGGTGTCGAAGAAGGTGAGGCGGTAGGCGCCGGGCTTGAGCCCCGCGGCGGTGACGGTGATCTCGGGGTGCGGCGTGTTGCGGGCGTCTTCGAGGGAGTATTGGGAGGCGGCGTCGAAAACCCAGGCCCGGCCACGGTCAGGGCCGGTCATAGCCAGGCAGCGGAGGTTGCCGGCGGGCTGGCCGTTCCGTACGGCCGGGAGTTCGTCGGTGCGCCAGGCGACGCCGCGCGGGTCGTCGCCGGCGATGAACTTGTTTACGGCGGTGAACTGGGGGTAGAGGTTCTGCTGGTCGATGAAGTAGTACCACCAGAAGCAGGGGGCGGCTCCGAGTGGCTGCATCAGGTTGGCCCAAAGCCCGATATGAAAATCGGAAAGGAGCTGTTCCGGGGTGGAGCCGCGCCAGTCGCCACCGTATTCGATGATGAAGGCCGGCTTGCCGTAGGCGTTGAGATTCGCGTAGGTGTTCTGAAAGATCGGCGCCAGAAGCGCGTCGGCGTGTCCGTCCTGCTTGTAGCCGTCGGAGGAAATAAAATCGATGGCGGGCAGGGCGGCAACCTCGCGTTCAACCACGCGCCAGTCGCCGCTGTATTGGACGGTGAGCGGGCGGCGGAGGCGGTCGATGGAACGGATGGTGTCGCAGAGGCTGGAGAGCCAGGTGGTGCGTTCGGGCCGGTTGCGGCTGTTCCAGTTGTTGCCGACCAGATCCAGCTCGCTCATGACTTCCCAGCCGAAGAGGTGGGGATGCTCGCCCCAGCGCGCCATCAGGTAGCGGATGCGGTTGCGGTACTGCCGTGCGGCTTCGTCGGAGGAGTAGGCGTCCTCCGGGGTCCGGCACGGGCCGCCCTGGCTCTGGCTGAGGGGGTTGCCGTCCCATTCCTCATCCACGAAGGTGGAGAATTTGCCGTGGTTGTCGATGACCATGAGCAGATGGATGCCGTTGGCGGCGGCCTGGTCCAGGAGATAATCCACGCGCCAGGCATTGGCAAGGTTGTAATCGTTGGCGCCGAAATAGTCTTTCCAGCGGCTGGACCATTCGATGGCGACCCACCAGTTGCACATCCACATCACTTCAAAATTGGCGCCGCATTCCTGCATTTTGCGGAAGTAGTAGTCATAGGTGTAAGTGCCGCGAGTTCCCTGTTCGGGCGGCATGGGCAGGTTGATGGTGTCGCCGCTGCGGCGGTCGAACGGGGTTTGAATGTGTTCGCCGACGGGATAGAAAAAGGCGCCGTCGGCGGTCTCGAAGAAGCGCGGATCTTTGGGGGAGACTCGGGCGAAGTCGCGAGGGGTGCCGGCGGCGACGGTCAGAACATGTTCCGCCGTGGTCACTTTCCGATCCCCGGCACGGACGTCGAGGCGCCACCGGTAGGCGCCGGGCAGGAGCGGAGTGAAGCGCAGCCGCCAGCCGGCCCGTCCGGTGGGGGTCAGGATTTCACGGTCGCCTTCCAGGGAGCGATGGTAGTCCTGATAATAAAATGCCGGCCGGGTGAAGGCGACGCCGTCGGGGCCGGTGATGACAGCGTCCACGGTGATCTGGGCGGCGTCGAAGGGATTGCCATTATACCCGGCCAGCGCGAAGGCCAATTCCTGCGGGACGTAACTTTCCCGGGAGCCGGGAAGCCATTCCATCTGATGCAGGACCAGGGGCGGGGTGGGCGGCGGGGCGATGCGGAGTTCGCGCACGCCGATGCGGCCGGAGACGGGGGTTGCCGAATGAAAAAGCATGCCGATGTCGCTGACATGGCGGGCTTGCAGTCCGTCCCAGTGCCCCATCTGGTCGCGGGGCTGCATGCGGCCGTCCTCCGTGCCGAGGTCAAAGCCGACGGTCTGCCAGACGCCGCGGACGTCGAGGTTCAGGCCGGTGCCGGTTTGTTGAAACCAGAGGCCATCCTTGTTCTTGACGAAGAGGATCACCGAAAGATCCGGAGGAGCCTGTTCCGGGAGAAGTACTTGAAGTTCTGCATGCCCCGGCGGCAGCCCGCGCGGATTCAGGCGGCGGAACAGGCCGATGGTGCCGGGGAAATTTCCGGAGACTTCGGTCCAGGCCGCTTCATTTTTATTTTGGACACTGCGGATCTGGGACGGGGTGCGGGGCGCGGGACGGATCCTGCCTTCGCCGGGCGCCGGGGCGAACGTCACGGTTCTGCCGATGGCGGCGGGTGTTTCCGCGCGCGCCACCGTCGAGGCGACCGGGAGGAGGGCGCCGAGGAGGGCGAGGATGCCGGCCGTGAAGAGCGGAGTGAAAAAAGTGCGCATCATTCCCGGTTCGTCCGGGGATTGGCGGTCGCCGGACACCGGGTCAGGCTTTGAGTTTGCGCTCAATGGAGGTAACGGCATTGCGGAAGTCGCCGTTTTTTTCCATTTTGGCCTGGACCGTGGCCACGGCGTGGAGGATGGTGGCATGGTTGCGGTTGAAGGCGCCGCCGATAACCGGCGTGGACAGATCGGTGAGGCGGCGGCAGAGGAACATGGCGATCTGGCGGGGCAGGGCGATGTTGGCCGGGCGGCGGTTGCTGGTCATGTCGGCCAGGCGCACGTCATAATATTCGGCGACAAACTTTTGGATGCGCTCAATGGAGATGGAGGAACTGGCCATGTCCTCGGCGAAGCATGGCGCCAGGATTTTTTCCGCCAATTCGGGAGTCACGGCCACGCCGCTGACGGAGGCGTGGGCGACTACGCGAACCAGGGCGCCTTCCAGGCTGCGGATGTTGGACTTGACGCGGGCGGCGATGAGCGAAAGAACTTCGGGGTTGACCTTGACTGTCTGATCTTCCTGCTTGCGGCGGAGGATGGCCAGGCGCGTCTCATAATCGGGGATCTGAATTTCCGTGGCCAGGCCCCATTCAAAGCGGGAAACCAGCCGTTTTTCCACCCCGTCCAGTTCGTGCGGGGGACGGTCGGAAACGAGCACGATCTGCTTGTGCGCATTGTAGAGCGCATTGAAGGTGTGGAAGAATTCTTCCTGCAACTGCACTTTTCCCTTGAAGAACTGGACGTCGTCGATGAGCAGCAGATCCACGGTGCGGAAGTACTGGCGGAACTTGGGCAGGGAGTGGGTGCTAAGCGCGTCGATGAAGCGGTTGGCGAATTCCTCGCTGGTGAGGTATTCGACCTTGGCGCGGCGGCGGCGGCCGAGGACGTCCTGGCCGATGGCGTGGAGAAGGTGGGTCTTGCCCAGGCCGGTGCCGCCGTAGACGAAGAGGGGATTGTAGGCTTTGCCGGGCATCTTGGCGGCGGCGGAGCAGGCGGCGTGGGTGAACTTGTTGTGCTCGCCGACCACGAACGAATCAAAGGAGAAGCGGTGGTTGAACCGGCCTATTTCTGCCGTATCATCCTTGTCTGTATGATGTTCTAATTTTGCATTGGCCGGGGTGTCGGCCCCCGCTGCGGCGGTTGCGGTGGCGGCCGCGGTGGTGCCCCGGGCGGGATGTTTACGGGGTTCGTGCCCGCCCACGAAACTGACCTTCATGGTCTGCCCGGTGACTTTTTGCAGGGCATTGCCGATGACGTCCTGGTAGTGGTTGGAAAGCCACTCGCAGAACATGTCGTTGGACACGCCCAGCCGGAAGACGGAATTATCCAGACTGAGGGGCACGATCCCGGCGATCCAGCGGTCGTAGGTGTCGGGGTTCAGCAGTTCGCGCAAACGCGTGGCAACCGCTTCCCAGGCCTGATAAACATCGCCCGGCATGGAAAAATTCCTTGCTATCCCAGACCACCGTAAAAAAGGATTTCCACCATCCCGGCCCGGTCGATCATGGAAACTGGGGGCCCGTGGATGGGGTGCGGAATCGATCCGCGAAACCAATCTAAGCCCCCCGCGGGTCTTGGCAAGCACCTCTGGATGATTTTTTTTCGTGCTGTTCCTGTCCCGCCATCCGGCCGAAACCGTGATATGTTGCGAAGAGAAATGCAACCCGTGACGCCAGATTCAGAACGCATGAATGCCGCCGGCGCCGTTTCCGAACCCGCCTCCTCCGGCGCGGATGAAGACGCCTTCATGCTTCACGTCGATTCCTGCCTTACTCCGGTGGAGATCATCAACGACGCCTGCATCCTCTGCCGCCACGGCCGGATTGCGGCGGTCGGCGGCGCTTCCGCTTTCGAGGGACTGGATGACGTGCCGCGCCTCGAACGCTCCGGCTGCCGCGTCATTCCCGGGTTGGTGGACACCCATATCCACGGCGCCGGCGGCTTCGACCTGATGCGGATCCTGGAGCATGCGGAGGGGCTGGCCGACATGTCGCGGACCCTGGCCAGGCATGGGGTCACGGCGTTTCTACCAACCTTGATTTCATCTAAGCCTGAACTGGTTATGGCAATGGTCGCGGCGGTGGCCGCGGCGTGCCACGATGAAACCCTGCCCGGCGCCCTGCCGGTCGGCATCCATCTGGAAGGCCCGTTCATCAATCCCCAGATGCGGGGAGCCCAGAACGCCGAGTTCATCCGCGCCGTGGATCTGGGGGAGGCGCGCGAACTGATCGCCGCCGCCGCCGGGAAGCTGCGCATCATGACTTTTGCCCCGGAACTGGAGCGCGCCGATGAATTGATCGAACTGCTCCTCCAGCACCGGATCATCCCGAGCATGGGCCATTCTATTGCCAATGAAGAGGCCACCATGCGCGCCATCGACGCCGGCGCCTCCCGTTGCACTCATTTTTTCAACGGCATGCCCCAACTCAGCCAGCGCGACGTCGCCCTGTCCGCCGTCGCCCTCAACGATGACCGCGTCACCATCGAACTTATCGCCGACGGCGTGCATGTAAATCCGCGCATGATTGACCTGGCCTGCCGCGCCAAGCCGCGCAACCGCGTGGTCGGCATCTCCGACGGCTCGCCCGGGGCCGGCCTGGGCGACGGTCTCTACGAATTCGGCACCGATCAGGTCCGCATCGAGAATGGCGCCAGCCGCCGCGTCTCCGACGGCCGTATCGCCGGTTCCTGCCTGACCCTGGATACGGCCATGCGCAATTTCTCCTCTTATTGCGCCGCCTTCACCGAGCTTGAGGCGGTGGCCTGCTACAGCCTCAACGCCGCGCGCAGCATTTTCCTGGATGACCGCGGGTTCCTCCTGCCGGGCCGCCGCGCCGACATGACCGTCATCGACCAGGACGGCAATGTGGTCATGACCATTGTCTCTGGACGCGTGGTCTATGAACGGGATGCCGGAAGCGGAATTGTGCCATCTTAGCCCGGCCAAGCCGGAACCTCGTTTATGGTGCTATGCGACAGTTGTGTGCGGCTTGCCCGGGCTATTAGTTCGTGTGGTGTCCCTGAAATAGTTAGACAAAAAACGCAGCATTGAGAGATCGCCCTGAAGGGGCGAGACAAATTCAGAGGTCACGCCTTTTCAGGGCAGCGGCTATTCCGTTCTCGTTGAATTCATTAGACATCTCGCGAATGAATGGACCGTCTCGGCTCTGACGGATCGTCCGAGCGGCGAAGATGAAACTGTTTACTAACCCATACGATCTGAAATGGTTACGCCCATGTCCGAGTCTTCTTCCTCATCCCCGTTCGTTCCCGCCGCGCCCTACCGCCTGCTCGACAGCGGCGGCGGCGAGAAGCTTGAAATGGTCGGTGAGTTCCGCCTCGTCCGGCCTTGCCCGCAGGCCTTCTGGCCGCGGCGCCTGGCCGAGGGCGAATGGGCGGCGGCGGACGCCGTGTACGAGCGCAGCACCAGTGGCGGCGGCGATTGGCAATACCGCCGGAGCCTGCCCGCGACCTGGCACGCCGCCGTGCACGGCCAGCCGTGGCTGATCAAGCCCACCGGGTTCGGGCACCTCGGCATTTTCCCCGAACAGGAGACGAACTGGGGCTGGCTGCAGCAGCAGGCCCGGCGCTTGGGCAAGGGTGCGCGCTGCCTCAATCTTTTCGCGTACACCGGCGGCAGCACCCTGGCCTTGGCCCATGCCGGCGCCCAGGTGGCGCACGTCGACGCCGCCCGCGGCGTGGTCAGTTGGGGCCGCGACAACGCCAAACTCCAGGGCGTGGAAGCGGCGCCGGTCCAGTGGCTGGTCGAGGACGCGCTCAAGTTCTGCCAGCGCGAAGTCCGGCGCGGCCGCCGCTACCAGGGCATCGTGCTCGACCCGCCGACCTTCGGCCGCGGTCCATCAGGCGAGATGTGGAAGATCGAGACCGACGTGCAGCCGCTGCTGCAAGTCGTCCGCGACCTTCTGGAACCGGGCGCGCCCGGGTTCGTGCTCCTGAGCTGCCATTCCCCCGGCTTTTCCGGACTCGTCCTCGAAAACCTGCTGGCCGCCCTGGTCGGCAAGCCGGCGGAAATGGATTCCGCCGAGATGACCATCCCCGAGTCCGGCCAGGCCGCCCGCGTCCTCCCCTCCGGCTGCAGCGCCCGCTGGACCGTCTGAGCGGCGGAACGGCCGCAGAGCGGAATGCGTGCAGCCGTTTTTTTGCCGCAAAAGAACGCAAAGATCGCAAAGGGTGGGGGGAAGGGCGTTGCCCTTTTGTGTTACTGGTGTTTTTTGTGACTATCCGGTCTTGGAGACGATGGTTACGGCCCGGGACCATAATCCCAAAAAACGAAGGTGTAATAGATTGGAATTCCTACGATAATGATTGGCAGGGTGACAAGATCAATGGCGACGGCGGGCGGATAGCATATTGTCTTGACAACGTTTGACCGATACGGGTGAGCGTATTGTTAATCAATGCTGCCGATGACAATTGTATAATGAATATCATCATAAATAAAAATACGGTTGATTTGAATACGTCTTTAACTGTGATTTTTTTCTATTTGTTCGGCCAAGGCGAGTTTGCTTATGACAATCAACCGGTTTCCAAGATCCTCTCTTTTGTACCCTGTTTTCCAATGCACCAGTCTTGCTTCGACACAAATCAGGTCTGGGGATTGATAAGTTTTTATCGGTTCAAAACTTCGTGAACCGATATGGTCGACATACGATGTGCAATAAAAACCTCCAAAAGTTTCTAAATCTTTGCGAATTGAACATCCACACCATAAAATCAGAAAACTTAAAACGAGCAATATCTGTACCGGTTTGTTCATGTTGCCACGCTGCTCTCTTTGTGATCTTTTGTGGCCAAAAGCAGTGAGGATCGCTACCGGGTCTTGTCGACGTGCGTTTCGAAGAGGGCGACATCTTCGGCGATCATGGCGGGGTGGTGTTTGGTGCAGATGCCGACGAGCACGACGTCCTGGGGACGCATGACCTGGCCGAGGAGGGTGAAGGCGGGGAGGATGGGGCGGTTGCCGCCGGCGAAGACTTTGTAATGAACCACCGGTTTCTGAATGCCGGCGATGACCTGGAGCATGCGGTCGCGGTCGGCGTCCTCCCAGGTTTCGCCCTAGGCCTGATGCTGGGGGTTGCGGGAGCGGTCGGTCGGGTTGTAGTGGCTGCACATCTGGAAATCGACATCGAGATGGTCACGGATCCACTGGTGGGCGTCCGCGCTGTGCCCGGCGAACCCGGCGACCAGGTTGGCCCCGCGCATGAGGTCCAGCGCTTCCGTGAAGATCTCGAACTGCCGGTTGGCGTACCAGAAATCGACGATGCCGCCGTGGATGTAGGCGCCGGTGGCGCCCAGGGCGATGGCGGCCTTCAGCCAGGTCCGCCAACTGTCGGGGTCGTTCTGCTCCTGGCAGATTTGGGCAAACCACTGGAGGCGTCCGCCTTGATCCCAGTACTCCCGGATAATGCCGTGAATATGCTTGTCGGTACGGGCGAACAGGGTGTTGATGCCAGCCGCCTCGGCCTCGCGCAGGGTCTGCTTGATGCGCTCCGGGGTGTGGTAGGCGAGCATCTCCCGGCTGGTCTTGTCGTCCTGGTGCGAAAAGCCGCTGAATGGATTGGCGCCGAGGCATAATCCGGAGACGGTGGCGGTGCCGATTTTGACCCTGCGCATGAGGCGGTTCTCCGGTTGGTTTCACCCGCGACGGGCGAACCCAAATGTACGCCAGTCCGCAACCGAAGGCAAGGACGCGCTTGCGGGCATAGGCGTCATCGGAAGAAGCGTTTTGCAGGACATGAAGATGCCATGACGCGTGAAACCGGCACCGCCTGAAGGCGGAACTCCGAACTCGGACGGCCCGGCTCACGTTGGGAGTTCCCACTTCAGTGGGGGATATTCACTCCAACCCCTTCGGGGTCAACGTCAAACCCGTCTTGTTTTGCCGAAAAATCAGGGTTCTTACGTGCATGCCCGGTGGGGTGTTGAACATGAGCCCCTTTTTTGTCACAAACGAAAAACCCGGTAAGTTGGCTCAGTTTGAGCCGATGGCGGCCCTGGCCTGATCCAGTTCTTGTCTTGCTTTGATCACGTCAGCCTCGGCTTTCAACAGATCCCTTTGCATTTCGAGATCATTCAGCCGGAGTTGGTTCGGGCTCGTTTTTTTCGCGTCGGCGGCGGCCTGCGTTTTCCGGATCTCCTCCACGGCGGCCTGGGTCTTGCCCAACGACGTGCCCAGGGCGCTGGTCGCAGCTTCGGCGGAACTCGTCGCGTCCACGCCGTATTCGGAAAGGCTTCCGGTCTTGGGACTGAAGGTGATCTGGGTCGTCCGTTTCGCCCACGTCTTGTATTTGGCCTCAACCTGATTGAACGGACCGAGCTGGGCAAAGGAAATTTCACCGTCCAGTACCACGACTGCCTTCGGGGCTACCGTCACCCTGACGCGGACCGGAGTCGGCACACGGTAGACCACGCCCGGTTCCGGGGGGCGGGAGGAGTTCGGGAAACGTCTGGCTTTGGCGTTTCTCTGCTGATCTTCCGTGATCTGGAGTTCGATGCGGACGGCAGGGACTTCCGCCGTCGCGAAATCTCCCAGCATGGCGGGAGGCGCGCAGATGTCCGCGACGAGCCATTCCCCCTCGCGCCGGAAGTCCGTCAGGTCCAGTGCCCGGGTATAGGCCATTTCCTTCTCCTCCACTTTGGCCATGTTGTTTTCCTGGAAGCGTTTGACCTCCTCCTGGAGCCGCGCCTGTTCCTTCAAAAGCAGATCCAGCCTGGCTACCGCCTTCCCGGGATCATCCAGTTTTTCCGCCGCGGCAATTTCCTCCGTGATTTGGTTGATCCTTTCGCCAAGCGCCGCCAATACGGGCGGCGCTTTTCCCGCCGGTCCCGCCACGGCGACCATTTTGGCCACGGCGATCCCGCTGGCTACCAGTCCCTGGAAAATCTGCGGGCTTTTGTCCTGCGCGTCGCTGGTGATGGCGGCCAGAAGTTGGTTGTCGTTCACTTGGAATTTGAATGACGCATCCAGGCTGGCATCCTTGACCAGGTTTTCCCCGGAGAGCACGAAGGTATTGTCCGGATCGGGAAGCAGGAGCGGCTGGAGCGCGACCGGTTTTGAGATGAGCACGTCCTGGGCGGTTCCCGCTGGCACCCCGTTCTGGAGGGTGGTGGTGTACCGGATGGTGTAGGGGATGGTCACCTGCAGCCGGGTTTTGGGAAGGGCATAGACCACTCCGGAATTGCTCTCGTTCAAACGGTAGGGCTGGGTGGTGACTGTTCGCACGCAGCCGCAGAGCATCAGACCCAATGCCAGAGCCGTCACGATTCGCGTTTTCATGGGCAAAGATCCTTTCGCTTCAGATGTAAATGTGGGTGATGGGATTTCCGGGACTCCAGGTCAGAAACGCGGGAAACGCGGTTGCGTCATGGGTGATCGCTTTGGCGTCGGATTGGGTGTCGATCAAAAATAGTTCACGGGCGGGATTGATGCAGAACGAAAACGCATGAACCTTGGTGAACAGATACCCCACCGCCAGGGGAGCCGCCAAGCGGCATGCCGCGGCATACAGGCTCATCCGCGTTTTCACGTGCTGCACATAGTCATCACAGTCGAAGACGTTGTTCTGATAGTTCTGCGGCACGAGCACGGGGTCGTTCAGGATGCAGTTCCGCACCCATTCGGGAGACACCGCGAGGTACGCTTCGTCCGCGAGAATGACGCGGAACGGGAATTCCGCAGCCGGGATCAGCGGGCCGAAATAGTAGCTGATAATCGTCTGGACTTTGGCGTTGGACAGGATGTACGGGACATCAAATGGCGCCGTGGCTGCGTTCGTCCTGGTCATCGTCCCCCTCCTCAGTGTTCCTGCAACCCCCTCAGGTTGCGGCTGTAATCTTTGGAATCACGAATTATACCAAACCCAGGGAGAAAATGCAAGATCCCCCTCCGGAACCGGACGCCGGTTAACCCGTCCCGCAGGTAACGAACACCGTTTGGCCGGATGCACTGACGAGTCGGCGAGCGCACGGCAAAGCCTTATCCCTTACCCTTTCCGGGATTATGGGCGGTCGTCGAGAACCATTTCGGCCTGGTAGGAGACGTATTTGTTGCGGACATGAATCCGCAGGTCTTCGTCCGGCTGGGGGAGGTCTGGGGAAACCAAGGCGCATCCAGCTCCTGCCAAGGCGTTTACAAGCTGTTGAAGTTCCCCGTCCTTGAGGGAGGTTTGGAAGAGGATGCGGTCGCCGGCGGGTTTTTCGACCAAGCGCGCACCCTTGGGCAGGCTGGCACGGAGGAGGCGGGTTGACGCCTGGAGATCGGCAACGACCCAGACGTGGCGGATGTTCCCTTCCAAAATTTTCGGTGCCAGGGCGCCGGTGGCGGGGACGTCATGGACGGAGACGGCGCGCAGGTCGGTGCCGGTGACAGTTTTGTTCCAGGCGGTGTCCACATCCGGTTCGGCGGGCGAGCGTTCCATCATGGCTTCGCCGAGATTCATGGCCAGGGTTCCCGGGCCGGGATCGGCATTGGTGGCGGTCCGTTCGTCCGCGCCGGCGGCGATTCCGGCGGCCGCGAGAACCGCGCCGGCGGTGGTCGTCGGCGGCGTACCGGCGGCCTGCGCCAGGTCTGGGGCTACGGTGGCGGGGCCGCGATTAAGGTGGTGGAATTCCCACGCCATCAGGCCGATCAGGGCGGTGATCCCGGCGGCGGCGGCCAACCGCCAGGCGGGGAAGTGGATACGGAATGACCGGAACAGATTCCTGGCCGGCTGTGATTCGCCGGCTTCCCGGCGGCAGGCGTCCTGAATGCGGGCCGTCAGTCCGGGCGGCGCCTGAATGGCGGCGCGCACGGCGGCGTCCAGGCGGCGGAAGTGTTCGATTTCCCGGCGGCAGGCGTCGCACTGGGCGACATGGGCGGCGACCCGGGGCGCGGCTGCGGCGTGGTCGAACCAGGCGCTGAGCTCTTCGCTGTCGGGGCATCCCGGGAGATGGCCGGGATGAGGATTGGGGATGTCTGCGTTCATAATTTCAGCCGCCTCCGGAGCTCTTCGCGGGCACGGGCGATTCTGGATTTGATGGTGCCGAGCTTGCAGCCCAGCAGGTCAGCGATCTGGTTGTAATTCATGTCGTCCATGTTCCGCATCACTAACGCTTCCCGGTAGATTTCCGGGAGATTTTCCAATTCGGCGGCGATGAGGTTTTCGAGTTCTTTGAAAGCGGCCTGTTCGTCGGGGGAGGGTTTGGGGGTGGGCAGATCGAAGGCCGGTCCGTTGCTCTCCAGGGAGGCGCCTTCCGGCGGAGCGTCCATGCTGAAATTTTTCTGGGCGCCCCGGCTTTTGTTCCAACGGTATTTGTTGCGGGCGAGATTGACGGTGATCCGGTACATCCAGGTTGAGAATTCCGAATCGCCCCGGAAACTGGGGAGGGCGCGATGGATGCGGATGAACACATCCTGGGCGACCTCCTCGGCATCCTGACGGTGACTGAGGATGCCGAAGGCGATCTGGTATGCCTTGTCCGCGTACTTCTCCACGAGCTGATCGAACGCGCTCCGGTCACCCGTTTGAAAACGGGCCACCAGTTCCGCGTCGAGGGTCATGGCCTTTTCTGCGGGGTTAGACATGCGGGTCTCGGGGTTGGTTCCCGGGAGGCGTGGGAAAAATGCGAATCAACTAAACACAACGTTGAGCCCAAGTGGAAATCCAGCCTTAAAAGAACAGCGGCGCCGTCCGGTCCGGCCTGAACCTTGAAGCGGTCAGGACCGTCCGGAAGCGGCGCGGCAGAGGCGGGATTATTTCGCGGCGGCGACGATGGCGGCGAAGTCGGCGGCCTTGAGACTGGCGCCGCCGATGAGACCGCCGTCGATGTCCGGCTGCGCGAGCAGGCCGGCGGCGTTGGCGGCGTTCATGCTGCCGCCGTACAGGATGCGGGTGGCGTCCGCCACGGCGGCGCCGAAGAGGTCCTTGAGGATGCTGCGGACAAAGGCGTGTACTTCCTGGGCCTGTTCGTTACTGGCGACCTTGCCGGTGCCGATGGCCCACACGGGCTCATAGGCGACGACCACGGTCGTCATGTCGTCGGCGGTCAGTCCGGCGAGGCCGGCGCGGGCCTGGCGTTCGCACACGGAATTGGTCTGGCCGGCTTCGCGTTCGGCGAGCAGTTCGCCGATGCAGACGATGGGCTTGAGTCCGGCCTTGAGGGCGGCCTTGGTGCGCTTGTTGACGGTGTCATCGGTTTCGCCGAAGTACTGGCGGCGTTCGCTGTGGCCGATGATGGCGTAGGTGACGGGGATATCTTTGAGCATGGCGCCGGAGAGTTCTCCGGTGAAGGCGCCGTTGTCGGCCCAGTGGATGTTCTGGGAGCCGACCTGGATGCAGGAGCCCTTGGCTTCGGCAGCCACGGCCGGGGCGGTGGTGAACGGCGGGCAGACAACCACGTCCGGGCCGGAACAGCAGCAACCGCTGGCGCAGCCGCCGAGTTTCTCTTTGAGTTCCTTGACCAGGGCGGCGCCTTCGGCCGCGGTCTTGTTCATTTTCCAATTGCCGGCGATGAATTTACGACGAGCCATGTTCATGATTCCTTGGTTTTCAACGGGTCCCCTCATGATGAAGGAACCCGTTATTTCAGACGTTGGGTGGGCGCGAAAGAGATAAAATTCCGGACGCCGGAATTTTATTTGTTGTCCAGGGCCACGACGCCGGGCAGGGCCTTGCCTTCGAGGAGTTCGAGGCT
>CAITSE010000156.1 GCA_903894975.1 uncultured Lentisphaerota bacterium | reverse complement strand
GTGAAAGCAACTGTCAAATTGTGAAAGTGTTGTACATCCAGCAGACTCTGCCTCCTGAACCCTGACACCCTGAACCCTGCTTTGCTGGCAGGACGGAGTTCTGCAAGCGCCTCAGTAGCTAATAGTTAGTAGAAAGAAGGTAGCACATGGGAGCCGAAAAAATGAACAAGATCCGCCCGTTCTTCCTACTAACTTCTTCCTACTAACTACTAACTTCCCCTTCCGGAAAGAGTGCCAGACAAAAACATCCATGATGCTGCGACCCGCACAATCTAGGCCCGAGGTGACGGCGGCGGGGCGCACCGGCTGGCAGGCGATGCTGCTGGCGGTGCCGCACCACAACGCCTCGGCCCGGGCCGAGGCGGCGGTAAACGGCGGGGTGACGGTCACCGTGCCGTTGCAGCGGCCTCGCTGGCTGGTGCCGCCGCTGACTTGGTTCATCCGGTTGTCGGCCGTGCACACGGTGCGGCTGGACCGGCTCGGCGGCGAGGTCTGGCACGGATGTGACGGGCATGACACGGTCGAGATGCTGACAGACCGGTTTGCCGCCGCGCACCGGCTCACCTTCCATGAAGCGCGCGTCTTGGTCACGGAATATCTGCGGTCCCTGGTGCAGCGCGGGGTGCTGGCGGTGGAAATGCCGCGTCCCGGGGCTGGTCCGGTGCCGGTCGCGACAACGGGAGCGCCATGAAGACGATCGATGTCAAGCCCCAGCCGAAACTGAGCCTGGCCCGCACGGTGCAGGTCACGCTCAACGGCATTCGCTACCGGATGTTCCGTTCGGCGGTGACCATGGCTGTGATTGCCGTGGCCGTGGCCTTCCTCATGAACGTGATGTGCGAGGCCGTGACCTTCCGCGCCGTCGGCCGGGCGGCGATCCAGCGCGCCGCCGAACTGCAACTGGCGGACCGCTGGGCGGCGCGCCTGTCCGGCGTCGGCAGCCTGGAAGTGGTGCTGGAGGATGTGGCGGCCGCCTCGGGCCAGCCGGGCCTGGCGGAGGAAATGACCCGTTTCGGCGGCCTGAACGCGGCGGACTTTCCCGAGTTCCAGCGGCGGTGCGGGCTGGCCCGTGAGTTTACGGTGTTCCTGGATCAGGTCGGGTTTGCCCGGCGGCGCGTCCTGGTGGGTGAAACCGCCGGCGCAGCGGCGCTGGCCCGGCTTTCCCGGCCCGGCGAATTTGCGAAGTTCGCCGCCGCGGTCAAGGCGATGCGTACGGTCCGCTTGCCGGCCGCGGACGAGGCGATGGCGGACCTGACCCGGACTTGGCCGGAAACCGAGGCGCGGCTGCGGCGGATACTGGCGGAGCGCAACCGCGCCGCGGTCGTAGTTGCCGGCGCGTTGCAGGGGCGCACCCCGGCCGCGGCCTTGGCCGGAGCCCGCGGCCCCTTTGGCGCCGCCGTGGCCGACGCCGGTTTTTCCTCTTTCACTCCCGATCTGCGCGCCCGGGTGGCGGCACAGGCTGACGATGCCCTGTTGGCGCGGCGGATCGAAGACTTGGTCCAGCAACCTGACTTGCGCAAAATTATGGCCGGCATCCTGGACGTCATGCCCCGGGATGTCAATGCCAGGGTGCTGTGGGAGGCCATGGCCGGCCGCGCTGCCGCGGAAAAACTGGTGGAGCGGATGCGCGAGAAAAATTGCCTGCCCGAAGGCGCGACGGCGGCCCGGATCATGGGGCTGGCCCGTCTCCGGCAGGAGCAGCAGGACTGGAACGAGGCGCTGCGCTTGACCCGTGAGACCGTCTCGGGCGGCGGTTTTCTCGGCATCGGCCCGCGCATGACCTGGCTGGTCTTGGTTTCACTGCTGGTCTGTGCCGTGGGTATCACCAACGCCATGCTGATGAGCGTGACCGAACGTTTCCGCGAGATCGCCACGTTGAAATGTCTGGGTGCCCTGGACGGCTTTATTATGTGCCTGTTTCTGCTGGAAGCGGCCCTGCTGGGGTTGGCCGGCGGTCTGGTCGGAGGGCTGGCCGGAAGCGTGGTTGGCTTCGGGCGCATGGCCTTCCAGTTCGGGGGGCTGCTGTGGGTGGCCTTCCCGGTCGGGCCGTGGCTGATCTCGGGCTTGCTGGCAATCCTGGCCGGCATGCTCCTGGCCGCCGTTGCGGGCGTCTACCCCTCGTACCTGGCGGCGCGCCTGGCGCCCATGGAAGCTATGCGGATCGAATGACCGGGCGAAAAACCCAAACCGGATTGAACCGGATCATGCCAGAAACCACTTCCCCAACCACTCTGACGGAACCCGCCGCTCTCCCGGCACCGGCCCCCGCGCCGCCGGCGGCCGGCGCGGCCCGGCGCGTTATCATCCGGACTTTGAACCTGCGCAAGGCCTATGTGAAGGGCACGGTGGTGACCGAGGCCCTGCGCGGTCTCGACACCGAGATTCACACCGGGGAGTTTATTGCCATTATGGGGCCGTCCGGTTCCGGCAAGAGCACGTATTTCAACATGGTCGGTGGTCTGGACAGCCCGACCGGCGGCCGCGTGTTCATTGACGAAGTGGACGTCGCCCAGCTTACCGCCGTGGAGCTGGCCTTCCTCCGCTGTCGCAAGATCGGCTATATCTTTCAGCAGTTCAACCTGATCCAGTACCAGACGGCCCTGGAGAATGTCACGACCCCGATGGCCTTCGCCGGAACCGGCCCGGACGAGGCGCGGGTGCGCGGCATGGAATTGCTTGAGCTGGTGGGGCTCAAGGAGCGTTGGTTTCACCGGCCCATTGAGATGTCCGGCGGCCAGCAGCAGCGCGTCGCCATTGCCCGGGCCATGGCTAATCGTCCCATGATTCTGCTCTGTGACGAACCTACTGGCAATCTGGATCTCAAGACCGGTCGCGAAGTGCTGGAAATCCTGCGGCAGCTGAACCTGGAACGCGGCGTCACCATCATCTGCGCCACCCATGATCCGCGGATGTTGGACATGTGCGACCGGCTGATGTGGATCCGCGACGGGCGCATCGAACGGCTGGCCCGCCGCGACGAGGTCACCATCAGCATCGGCAAGATTAACAACGAATCCGAATAAATTCCAGATTTTGAACAGAAGCTCGCAAAGAACACAAAGTTCCTTTCAATGAGTATGTCACGAATTCAAGTTCTGACGATAGCCTGGCTGGCCACGGCGCTGGCCCTGGCCTTGCCGGCGCTGCCGGGTTCGGCGGCCGAGGCGGTCGCGATTGGGACGCCATTCGCGGCCGACGTCGCCGCGTTGACCGCGGCGCCGCATCGGGTCGCCGGCAGTCCGGAACAGGCCCGGGCGCTGGCCTGCCTGGCCGGCCGCCTCCGCGCCGTGGGTGTGGCCAACGTCGTGGAACAGCCTTTTGCCGTTCCGCGTCTGGTGGTGAAGCAGTGCGAGCTGGAGCTGGCCGGGCGGAAGCTGCCGCTGCAGCCGCTCCGGCCCGACGGCAGCATTCCGCCCGCCACCCTGGCGGAAGGTCTTTCCGGCGCTCTGCTGGTGGCCGGTAAGGGAAGCATGGAAGATTTCGGCGAACGTTCGCCGGCCGGGCGCATCGTCGTGCTTGACTACAATTGCGGCGACGCCTGGCTGCGGGCGTTCCGGCTCGGGGCGACGGCGGTGATTTTCACGTTGTCCAATCCAGCCGATTCCCGGCAGTCTCTGCATACCGAGGCGCCTGTGAACCTGCCCCGGTATTTTTATGCCGGCAATCCTGCCGATCTCAAGGACGGCGCCGCGGCCGTGGTTCGCGCTGCCGTCACCTGGGAACGCGGCCAGGGGCGCAATGTTATCGGCTTCATCCCCGGCACGGCGCCCGTCATGCAGTTCGGCGAACCGGAGACTCTGGTGCTGGGGGTGGCGGCGGACAGTTTCGGCGAGGTGCCGTTCCTGTCCCCCGGCGCCCGCGGCGCCGCGAACTGCGCGGCACTCCTGGAGATTGCGGCGCGCCTGGTCAAAAATCCGCCCAAACGCAATATCGCCGTGGTCTTTTTTGACGCCGAAGCTTATGGCCATGCCGGGGCCTCCGCATTTTACCGTGTCCTGCAGAAAGGGATACGTCTCACCGATCTGGAGGAGCGGAAGGTGCGGCTGGCCGACGAACGCGCTTTTGTCGCCGCCGAACTGGCGGCGTTGGCTGCCGTGCCGGCCTTTGCCCCCGGCGAGGAGAATGCCTCCATGGTCGTGTTCCGCCGCCTGAAGCAGAAAGCCGACGAACACGCCTTTGCCATCAACGCCGTCATGGAAGGTATCCGCAAGGCCCAGAACCTGGCGCGCCTTGATCTTAAGGCCGGGCGCCCGCCGCGCCAGGATGACGCAGCGCTGCAGGCCCGGCTTGACCTCATGCAGGTGGAGAAAAACCAGTGGAATGACCTGCGCCGGATACTGGTCAATCCCCATGACCTTGCCGCCAACCCGAACGCCGCCGCGGAACCGCTCGCCGGTCGCCTCCGCCAGACCGCGGACGAGTTGCGGGCGGACTTTCTCTACCGCCAGGCCGAACTCATAGACCTCCAGGCCTCCCTCGACGCGGACCAGGAGCTCGATAAAATTCTCGGCGGACAGTGGATCAGCCTGCACGCCTCCCTGATGCTGGGCGACACTTCCCCCGCCTGGGGTGTCATGATCGGCGGCAACTCCTTCCTCCGCAACGGCGGCGATCTGGCCGGACTTTACGGCAAGATCCAGCGCACTTTCCGCGAAAGCGTCCAGGCCGCCGGCGCCAAACAGTTTACGCTGGAAACGGTGGACGGTTCCGCCAACCCGAACCTCTTTCTGGCCGCGCCCCTGATCCATCCCGGCGAGATCGCCGGGCAGCTCGGGATCTACAACGTTGTGCTTGGCACGGTTCAGGAACGGATGTCCCGCGAAGGCACCCCTTCGGACACGCCGGCGGCGCTGCGCCTGGACGTGATCGAGCGCCAGGCTGCTGACCTGGCCGCGGTCCTGGCCGACCTCGGCAGCCAGGAAGGGCTCTCGGTGCGGCGGGCCATTGTCCCGTGCAAAAATTATATCGGCATCGAATGGGAGGAGGGCGGGCGGGGCAAAATTCGCGGTCCGACCGTGAGCGGCCGTTCGGCCGGCAGCGCGCTGCCCAATGCCCGCATGCCCGGAGCCGTGGTCATGCTGCGGTCGCCGCCCTGGTCCCGCTACGAATTCAGCGCCGGCGCCAAATACCCCGGGTTCTGCAACTACCAGCTCGCTCTGGCGGATGGCAACTCCGGGTATGCCTTTGGCCCCCTGCACATTGCCGCCTGGAATCTGCGCGGGTTCACCGTGAAGTTCGACTCGCGCGGTCTTCCCGAATCCGCCTCCGATTTCAAGTCGTTCTCCACGATCCAGTCCCGGCAGAACCTCTTCCTTTGCCAGCTCCGCAGTGAGCTTGCCGGGGAACCGCCACTGCGAGTGTTTGCCGGTGGCGTGGTCCTGCCGCCCGTGTTCGATCCGGATGAGATCAAGGTGCTCAATGGCCGCACCAACGGCGTGCTGGAGCAGGACCGGAGCTTTGTGCTGCCGTTCGACGGCGTCGCCTGCTGGTACACCGACCGGCGCGTGGAGTCGGTGAAATGGTTCGGCTCTCAGTCCGCCATCGGCTTCGGCATCGGCGAGGAAACGGCCGTGGCCAAGCCGGTGACGGATGCCGTGAACGCCGCCGCCGGCCGGGGGCGGCGCCCGCCGAATCCGTACGGGGAAGGGTTCCGGCTCCCGGGTGGTCTGTGGGCACTGCCGGCCACCGCCGAGCGCGCTGCCGCGGATTACTGGAAACTGAACGAATTCCGGCTGCGCCTGATGCGCGACCGCGGCATCGTCAACGGTTCCATCGAGGAACTGCACGGCCGCGCCGAAGATCTCATCCGCGACGCCAAAGCTGCCACGAATACCGGCGTCCGCGAAGCTTTGGCCGCCGCGAGTTTCCTCTCTGAAGTCCCGGTCTACCGGAGCACCCGCGCCGCGCTGGACGACCTGGTTCGCGCCGTGCTCATCCTGCTCGGCTTGGCGATTCCCTTCGCGTTCGCCCTGGAACGGCTGCTGGTCGGCGCCACTAACATCTACCGCCAGATCCTGTGGTTCTGCGGCTTTTTCTCCGCCACTTTCCTCATCCTTTTCGCCGTGCACCCGGCCTTTGCCGTCTCCAACCAGCCGCTCATCATTTTTCTGGCCTTCGCCCTGATCGTGCTCTCCTCGCTGGTCATCTTCGTGATCATGCAGAAATTTGAGACCGAACTCAAAGTCCTCCAGGGCATGACCTCCACCGTGCACTCTGCCGACGTTTCCCGCTTCGGCACCATGATGGCCGCCATGAGCATGGGCATCTCCTCCATGCGCCGCCGGCCGCTGCGCACGGCCCTGACCTCGCTGACCATCATTCTGCTGACCTTCACCATCCTTAATTTCGCCTCGTTCGACAAGCGCACCGGCGTGGTCACGCTCTATGAAGGCCCCGTGCCCGCCTACACCGGGGTGCTCCTGCACAAGGTCAACTGGACCTCGCTGCCCGAGGCGCTCCCCGACCTGCTTCGCGGCCGCTGGGGCGGCCAGGCCGTCATCGCCTGCCGCCGCTGGATGCCGGCCGGCACCACGGCCTCGGCCGAAATGCAGGGGCCGTTGCTCTCGCTGCCGGACGGCTCCCGCCCCTTTGTCCTCGGCGGCGTGGTCGGTTTGGAACAGGCGGAACTCGACCGCCGCCCGGACCTGATCCGGATGCTGAACCCGACCGGGACCGCTAGCCTGGCCCTGGAAGAGTCCGTCTTTATCACCAAGCCTTTGGCCGCGCGGCTGGGCGTCAATCCGGGCGCCCCGGTCCTGGTTGGCGGCTTGCCGCTGCGTCTCGCCGGCCTGGTCGATCCCGTGGAAATGGAACGGGCCAAGGACATGGACGACAACACGCTGCCCCCCGTGGATTTCAACGCCATGAAGAGCAGCAGCCCCGCCGCCGCCACGTCCCAGCAGACCACGGGCGAGGACATGCTCAGCGCCGCCCAGAACAAGACCGACTGGGTCAAGCTCCCCAACGACTCCGTGGTTTTCCTCTCGGCCGCCAACGCCAAAAAACTCGGCGCCTCCCTGCGCGTCGTCACGCTGTACACGCCGGATGCCGGGGTGGCGACCCGGATCGCCGAGGATGCCTCGCGCATGCTGCCCGCCCCGGTGTTTGCCACCCGCGCCGACGGCGTCTACACCCATGTCCTGGCCCCGACCTTGGCCGCCAAGGGCGTCAAGGATCTGCTCTTCCCGATCGTGCTCGGCGGCCTGGTCATTTTCGGCACCATGCTCGGATCCGTGGCTGACCGTGAGAAAGAGATCTACACTTTCAGCGCCCTCGGACTCGCTCCGGCCCATGTGGCCACCCTCTTTTTCGCCGAAGCTCTGGTTTACTCTTTCATTGGCGGACTGGGCGGATACCTGCTCGCCCAAGGCGTCATGAAAGGGCTCGGGCTTCTGGCCGTCCTCGGCTGGATCAAGACGCTGCCGGAAATGAACTATTCTTCGGTCAACGCCATTGTCACCATCCTCATCGTCATGCTTGTGGTCATGGTCTCCGCGCTCTATCCCGCGTTCAAGGCCTCGCGCAGCGCCAACCCCGGCGTCATGCGTGGCTGGCGGCCTCCGGCGCCCGTCGGCGACACCTTCCGCATCGTCTTCCCTTTTACCGTTTCCCAATACGACATCACCGGCGTCATGAGCTTTCTCAAGGAGCATTTTGACAACTACTCCGATACCAGTCTCGGCTGTTTCATGGCCCGTGACGCCGCCATCCGTACCGAAGGCGCTGGCCTCGGCCTGGACTCGCACCTGGCCCTGGCTCCCTTTGACCTGGGCGTGACCCAGGACTTCCATCTCGCCAGCGCCCCCAGCGAAATCCCCGGCATTGACGAGGTCAAGATCGAGATGACCCGCCGCTCCGGCCAGCGCAAGGACTGGATCCGTCTCAATAAAGTGTTTCTCGGCGACCTGCGCCGGCAGTTCCTGATCTGGCGTTCGCTTCCGCATGAAACCATGGAAACCTACCGCGCCCGCACCCTGGCCCTGCCCGGGGCGGACGCCGCCGATGCCGCCGCCGCGCCGGCGGAACCCGCAGCAACCTAACCTGATGCGAACATTGAACCTTCAACATCCAACCTTCAACGTTAAATCCCGCATGAATCCACAGGGCCGCTCTGGATTCGATGTTGGATGTTCAATGTTGAATGTTCGATGTTCGTTTTTGTCTCATGGATTGGTCAGGCTGATTACCCCTAAACTTCCCCACCTTTTTCCCACGACGACACGGTGACCACGGACATGGCCAAGGCAGACTCCGATAACCAAAAAAACACGGGCCCGGTGATTGACGCCGAGCTCGCGCAGTACCGCGACCTTATGCAGGTGCCGTCCACCTTTGAGGACGGCTTCAGCTGGAAGGCCCTGGGCGGCGCGCTGTTCATCGCCCTGCTCATGGTTCCCGGCGCCATCTACATGGGGCTGCTGGCGGGGCAGGGGATCGGCGGCGCGGCCCAGTGGGTGACGGTCATCCTCTTCATCGAAATCGCCCGCCGCGCCCAAAACCAGCTCCGGCGCGCCGAGGTCTTCGTCCTCTTTTACATGGCCGGCGCCGCCATGGGCGCACCCTTCTCCGGACTGCTCTGGCAGCAGTTCTTCATCAGCAGCGAGGCCGCCCAAAGTTCCGGCATCGCCTCCATGCTGCCATCGTGGTATGCACCGCCCCTGGATTCTCTTTCCTATACGGCCCGCAGTTTTTTCAATGTTGACTGGCTTCCGGTTATCGGCCTGCTGATCTTCAGCAACATCTTTGGCCAGCTCAACAACGTCATCCTCGGCTACGGCCTGTTCCGCCTCACCAGCGACATTGAAAAGCTGCCGTTCCCCATGGCCCCTGTCGGCGCCCAGGGCATCATGGCCCTGGCCGAGGATGCCGGCGATAAGAACGCCGACAACTCCACCGCCTGGCGGTGGCGCGTCTTTTCCATCGGCGGCGCCATCGGCCTGGCCTTCGGTGCCGTCTATCTCCTGATCCCGACCGTCACCGGCGCGCTCACTGGCACGCCCGTGCAAGTTTTCACCATCCCCTTCACCGACATGACCGCCAAGACCCAGGGTTTTCTTCCCGCCGTCGCCACCGGCATCTGCTGGGATCTGGGCGTGGTCATGTGGGGCATGGTCATGCCGTTCTACGCCGCCGTCGGCGGCTTTATCGGCCTGATCGGAACCCTCATCGCCAACCCGATTCTGCGCAATTTCGACATCCTCAAGACCTGGCAGCCCGGCGACAACACCATCCAGACCATGTTTAACAACAACCTCGACTTCTATTTCAGTTTTGGCATCGGCATCTCCATCGCGGTCGCCCTGGTCGGTTTCTGGCAGGTCTTCCGGAGCCTGCGTGATCGCCACCGTCAGGCCAAACGCGACGTGGAATCGCGCGGCCCCGGCATGCTCACCGACATGCCCGCCGGCCGCGGTGACATCAAGGCCCGCTGGATTCTCGTGGTCTACTTCATCGTCACCGCCGCCTACATCCTGGTCTCCGGCTGGCTCATTGACTGGCACAAGGGCGTCATGTGCGTGCTGGTTTTCTTCGGGTTCTTCTACAGCCCGATCATCAGCTATGTCACCGCCCGGCTCGAAGGGCTGGCCGGCCAGGCCGTCAGCATCCCCATGATCACCGAGGCCAGCATGATCCTCAGCGGCTATCAGGGGGTTAAGTGCTGGTTCCTCCCCCTGCCCAACGCCAACTACGGCACCATGACCGTGTTCTACCGTCAGTGCGAACTGACCGGCACCCGATTCACCAGCATCTGGAAGACCCAGCTCATCCTCTTCCCCATCATCCTTATCAGCTCCTTCGTTTTCATGAATTTCATTTGGGGCTTGGCCGAGGTGCCATCCGCGGTCTATCCCTTCGCTCAGCAGATGTGGGAACTCCAGGCTAACAACCAGTGCATCATGTATTCCGCCACCCTCGGCGAATATTCCCGCTTCCAGGACGCCTTTAAGCCGGTGATCCTGTTCATTGGCACCGGCGTGGGGTTGCTCATGTTCTCCACCCTTCAGTCCGTCGGCGCGCCCATGCTGCTCTCCTACGGCCTGGTCCGCGGCCTCAATAATCCCATGCCGCATTACATCCTCCCGGAAATCCTCGGCGCCTTGATCGGCCGCTTTTATTTCCAGAAACGGCTGGGGCTGAAATGGCGCCAGTATGTGCCGGTCGTCGCCGCCGGCTTTTCCTGCGGCATGGGCCTGATCACCGTCTTCGGCATCGGCATCACGTTCATGAGTAAGGCCGTCATCTCCCTCCCGTTCTAGCCAGGTTTATTCATGAAACGATCAAGCTCAAGTCGATTACTCATTGAATACGAACGTCCAACATTCAACATTGAACATCCAACATCGAATCCTGACTCGTTCTGCGGATCCATGCCAGATTTTCATTCAACGTTGAATGTTCGATGTTGAATGTTGAATGTTCAGGAATAATCCAGGCGGTTATGACTCCGGGCCTTTGGCCCTGCCGAACGAACAAAGGGCGCAAAGGCGCAGAGAATTCCATGAACGAAACCTCCTCCAATGCCGCGACCGCCGCTCCGCCGGAGCAGGAAGTCCTCTTCCACATCCGCGGGCTGAACAAGAAGTTCGACCTCGGTCACCTGACCGTCTACGCCCTGCGCGACGTGGACTTGGACATTTACCGCGGCGAGTATCTTTCCGTCATGGGCCCCTCCGGCTCCGGCAAGAGCACGCTCTTCAACATGATCGGCGCCTTGGACCGCCCGAGCTCCGGAGAGATCCGCGTCGCCGGCCATGACCTGACCCGCCTGCAGCCGCGCGAGCTCGCCTACTTCCGCGGCAACCACATCGGCTACGTCTTCCAGTCCTACAATCTGATTCCGTCTTATACCGCCATCGACAACGTCGCGCTGCCGCTGCTCTTCAGCGGGGTGCCGTACGACCAAGCCGTGGTGCGCTCGAAAGAGGTGCTCGGCCAGGTCGGCCTGGGCAATCGCATGACCCACCGCCCCGGCGAAATGTCCGGCGGCCAGCAGCAGCGCGTCGCCATCGCCCGCGCCCTGGCCAACCATCCCGCCATCCTCCTGGCCGACGAACCCACCGCCAATCTCGACACCAAGACCGGCGAGGAGATCATCGACCTCATGGCCAAACTCAGCCGCGAGGACGGCGTCACCGTCGTCTCCGCCACGCACGACCACAAAATGCTCGCCGCCTCCGACCGCATCCTCTGGATCAAGGAAGGCCGGGTCGACCGCCTCCAGCTCCGTGCCGACCTCGACATCGAAATCGGCGGCGTGCATTGACCGCCACCTGGGAGCGCCGAGTTGCACTCGGCTCCGAATCCGTTTTTCCGCAGATTTCGCAGATTAACGCAGATTTTCCAAAAGGCGGAATTCCACTTCGTTTGAAACCCAGTTCGTCGCGGTACAAGTGAGTTTGTAAGTTCCCGGAGGAAGGGTGGACGGCTGAGTGGGCGATCCCGTGACCGCGACGTGGAAGCAGGACAGCCCCCCGTCCTTGCCGAACTCGGGTTGGGCGATCGGGGACATTCGCACCTGGGCGACCACGTTGGTTCCCGTGGTGATGCGCATGCCCGCCCCGCCATTCATGAGATCGGAGAAGCGAAGCTGCTCTTCCGGAGAGGCGCCGCGCCGCTGGGTGACGCGGACAACCACCGGCTCGGTCGGCAGGAACTCCTTCTTGTCCAGGGTGATGACAATGTTTGTTCCCGCCATCGCCTCCGTGCAAGCCATGACCAAACCGATTGCGCATCCGACAAGCGCCTGGGTTGTCTTATTCATCATCCTCTTCTTGTCCCTGAAGTCCCTTGAGTCCCTGGTGTCCCTCGTCTCCGTCTCTTTGTCCCTCCAAGCCGCAAAGCCCGCCAAGGCCCTTCTTATCCGCGAAAATCCGCGCCATCCGCGGTAAAAAAAATCCGGGGAAACCCGTTTTTCCGCAGATTTCGCAGATTGGCGCAGATTTCCCGCAAAAGAACCGAGATCTGTGCTCAAAAAGATGGTTATTCTAATCCGTCCTATCTCTGCCACTAATAAATAACTCAACAACATTGTTTTGATAGCGCAATTCACAATTGAAACTTTTCATTGTTAATTCTAAAAAAGATTTCAAAGGAATGTCTTTCAAATCACAGGTTATTGAGCTTTCACGCAACCCGACTCCATCTGCAACCCGAATGATTATTTTTTCTCTTTGTCCATTGTTAACAATTATTTGAACCTTGTTCATCACTTCTTCGACTGGCGTATCTGTACATTCAATTTCGGCGATTTTTCGAAGCCAAATTTCTGAGTTTGGCAATGGACCGTTCTGCCACGGTGATTCGTGAAAAAACAGGGAACAACCAACCAAAATTAAGGGAAGAAATAAAAATATTAAAATATGGCATTTATAGGGCACTGGGGTTTCCTACGCATTTAATTTTACCTTGGGGCTTTTTTTGCCGTTTTTTCCCGGCGTACCTATGGCACGCCAACCGCGTTTGCGTTTTTGTGCAGGGGCGATGCCCCTGCCTATTTTCCTGCTGTCCCTCCGGGACGCTTGTGGACTGGCGGGCATCTGACGGATCTGACTGATCGGACGAATCCGACAGATCGGTCAGATCCGTCCGATCCGTCAGATAGTCCGACGGGTCCGATCCATTCACTTTCCCGCCGGGGCCAGGTCGACTTTGCGGAAAATGTTGATGCCGGACTGTTTCAGGCAGGCGGCGGCCTTGGCGGTGTCGTCAAAACGGAAGATCAGGGCGGCGCGGCCAGTCTTTTTCTCGGAGAAGGCGTACATGTATTCCACGTTCACGCCGCCCTTGTCGAGAAGGTCCAGCAGGTCGGCCAGGCCGCCGGGACGGTCGTCGACCTCGACGGCCATGACGTCGTGGACGGCGCAGACCACCTGGTGTTCCTTGAGTACGGCCTGGGCGCGCTCGGCGTCGTCCACGATCAGGCGCAGGATGCCGAAGTCCGAGCTGTCCGCCAGCGACAGGGCGAGCAGGTTCACCTTCGCGTCGCCGAGGATGCGGGTGACATGGGCGAGGCGCCCGGCTTTGTTCTCCAGGAAAACCGAAAGCTGCTTGATGTTCATGGCGCCTCTCCCGTTACTGGCTTGGCCGAATTATTCCCGAGCCGATTTGAGTAGCCACAAAAGATCACAAAGGTACACAAAAAAGAGGATTGCCCTTTGTGATTCCTTGTGTTCTTTTGTGGCAAAAAAATATTTCAAAAACGAATCCGGCGGCTCACATCTTCTTGCGCAGATCAATGACGCGTTTGGCTTTGCCGACGCTGCGCTCGATGGAGCCGGGCTCGACCAGGGTGATCTTGGCCGAGAGGCCGAGGAGCTGCTTGATTTTTTCCTGGATGTTGCGCTTGAGGGCTTCCATGACCCGGATCTCGTCGGAGAACGCTTCGGCGGTGACCTCGACACGCACCTCCAGGCGGCATTCGGGTCAGAGCTATCTTTGTGAGCTGAATTGCTTGACTCTCAAGCAGAGAAAAAACTCTGGCCAACGCAGCAACCCGCCTTAAGTTGGGGGCATTCGCTCTGACCCCAATGGACTCTGACCCCAATGGACTTTTATTCGGGAGTGGTTGGTGCGCCCGGTCATTCTGTTTCTGTCGTGGTTGCAGAAGGAACGCGATTGACCGGGGCATCTCTACGGGAATCCGCGTAATCTGCGGATAAAAGGAACGGGCAGTCCTATTTTTTCGCGACCGGCACGGCGATCATACTGAACTCCGCCTCGGTGAGGTTGCCGTCGTTGTCGGTATCCATCTCTTTGAACTCGGCGGCGGAAAAGGCCTTGAATTCATCGCTTGTCAGTTTCCCGTCGTGGTTGCTGTCCGCCGCCTTGTAGGTGACGACCCAGTAGGCCACCCACTCGGCCCTGTCGACCTTGCCGTCGCCATTGGCGTCCCGTTTTTGGAACCAGTGCGTTTTCGCAGGCGCCCTTTTCGCGGCTTCCGGCAGCGCTTGCATCGCATCCTTGGCGTCGCCGGTGAAGAAGACCATGAATTCCTCGATGGTGACGGTTCCGTCGCGGTTGACATCCACGAGCTTGAACACATCGGCACGGTACTCGCCGGACTGGAGTTTGCCGTCCTTGTTGACGTCCATCTCCTTCATCCAGACTTTGCGGTAGGCGCTCATTTCCTCAAGGGTGATGACGTTGTCCCGGTTGGTGTCGTACATCTGTTGAACCGAAAGCGGGGCGCTGGCGGTCGCCGCCGCGGGCTTGGCGTTTTCCGCGGCGGTGCAGATCGAGGCGAACCCGGCAAGGGTCACGGCGGTGAGCAACAGCTTGTTCATGGTTCTTCTGTCTCCTATGGGTTGGCTGGATCCGGATGGGTCCCCCCATCCGCTTGTGGCTAAAGGTAACCTGTTGCGACTCTCAAGTCAAACGATTAATTGACTGACGGCGTAATGCCTCAGTTACGGGAGGTGCGCTGGCTTGGGGGGGCTTGGGAAGATCTCCTGGCCGAGGTCAGCCTGGGAGTTTCCGGCGAGTAGATCCAGCGCGGTTTTGAGTGAGCGTGC
>CAITSE010000155.1 GCA_903894975.1 uncultured Lentisphaerota bacterium | reverse complement strand
TTCCTCCAGAACCACATCTCTGAGAACTTCACTGCTTTCCATGATGACAACTCCTTCAGTCCTTCTTAAGGACCTCTTTCGGAGTGTCACCCTCTTTCACCTAGCCCGGAAGGCTCATAATCTGGTCGTTAGCACACCGATGACAGTGACGGCCAGGTGACCAAAGTCGAATTTTTCCAGAGCGACACCAAGCTCGGCGAGGTGGCCTACCCACCGTTCATTTTCAGTTGGACCGGGATGTCTACCGGGACCTACTCCTTGACCGCCAAAGCCACGGACGATGATGGCGCCATCACCACGTCCTCGGCCGTAATGGTGAAAGTGGTCCCGCCCTGGCCGGAAATTGTTTCGGTGACCGCAACGCCGGATTCGGTGATCCGTTCGGTGGCGAGTCTTGGGGTGGTGGCGACCGATGATGGCGGCGAGGAAAACCTGACCTACACCTGGTCCTGCACGTCAAAACCCGATGGCGCGCCGGATCCCGTGTTCGACAGCGGGAACGGAACGAACGCGGGCAAGCTCGGCACGGCGGTATTCAACCGGATCGGGACGTATACCCTGAGCGTCACGGTGCAGGACGGCACGGAATTGAGCAGTTCAGGAACGGTGGACGTGACGATCGAAGAAGCTCCGTATGGAGATGTCGCGCCGGTGATCACTGCGACCGGTGGCTGGATGCGGATCGAGGCGGAAAACTTCGACGTGGGCGCTGAGGGGATTGCCTTCCACGAGATTGATGAAAGCAATTTTAACGGGTACCGGAGCATTGGCGACGAAGTGGATCTAGTCGGGGTTCCCGGCGGGCCGGCAATGTATTTCTGGGTGGGGGAATGGGTGAACTACACTGTGGATGTGGCGCAGGAGGGTGATTACACGATCGCGATCAAGGCGGGCAACTGGTTCGGTAATGCCGGTATGACAGTTGCTGTTGTTGTGGACGGCAATGCTCCCGGTCAGACCAAGCTTGTCCATGGCTCCATGATGATGATCGTAGATTCGTGCGTGCCGATCCATCTTCCGGCCGGACGACATGTGATCGCGCTGCAAGCGCAGAGTTGGCAGGATGAGGGGGATCACGGCCTGCTCATCGATGCGTTGTCAATCAGGGCCGGGACGTATGCGGAACCGGTGATCACGGCGGTGTCCATGAATGGAATTGGGCCGATTATCTCGCTTTCTGCGGAAGCAACGGATGACAATGGCGAGGCTGCGTTGACTTACACTTGGGGAAAAGTGCTTTGGTGGTTTGACTCCAGCTATCTTAACAGCAGTTCGCCGGACTCGGAATTTCTTGGGGAAAATGGCACAAACGTGGCCAAGAATCTGACGGAACGGGTGCATGACCTAGGTACGGCCTATCGCCGGGTGACGGTGCAGGATGGGGATGGTCTGGTGGCGTCGGCATTTGTCTATTCCCCCGCGTTGAGCGGGTTGGCGGTGTCGCCGGGGGAAAATACGGTACCGGCCGGGGAAGCCACGGCGTTTACGGGCGAGGCGTACTATGAGGTGTGGTCCGGGTACTGGGAATATCTGGGAACCGTTGATAACGCCGAGCTCACTTGGAGCGTGGCAGAAGGCGGCGCCGGCGGCACGATCGACGCGTACGGCGTGTATACGGCGCCGGCCGTCGGCGGCACAGACACGGTGGTTGCATACTGCGCCGCGTACGGCATCAGCTCTTCGGCCACGGTGACGGTGACCGAGGCTCCGCAGGAAAGGTCGTCGATGACATTGATGACCACTTGCGGATTTGTCCCCTCTGTGGTGAGCGTGTTCCCAAAATCCATTGTTTTTGTCTGGAGCCAAAAGAATTTAATTGTGGTGACCGAAAATTTGGTGCGCTACATGAAGGCGCTAAACAACATGATTGGTCATGCCAACGCCTGGGGACCTTTGCTCCGCCCCGCGGCACAGCCGCCCACCCCAGTCTCAATCCCCGCGGCCACGACGATCCCGGCTGATGTGAAGAATTAAAAGCAAAAATCAAGCACGTTGTTGGATAAATCGTTTGAACGTTGAATCATAACCTCAAGGCTCCGCAATGAATATGGAGAATCGATTCCGCTGGGTGATTGCCGGACTGGTACTGGTTGCCGGCACCAACATTCCTTGGGCGCAGGAAGCAAAGACCGTGGCGAGCGGAACTGCTGTGGCGACCTCTGTCAAAATCGGAGAGCCGGCAGATGTCGGTAAAAAAACGGAAGCCCCGAAGCCTGTCGACCTATTATTACAGGTGATTGCACAGCAACTCGAGTCCAAGAACGATGCAGAAGTCGCAGAAGGAGTGGCCGCAGTACGAAAAGCCTTTGAGCAGAACCCTGTCAAGGCTGGAAATGATTTCGTGACGAAATGGGCCGTGGTGATGGACAAGAACAAGCGCTACGCGGAGATTGAGGAGTTTGCCGTACGCGCCTTGTTCGTTGATGCATCGAGGGCGATAATGGTGGAAAGCGTACAGCGGGCGCGAGTGAAGGCATTGCTGGGCGCCGACAAACCGCAGGAGGCGCTGGCCCAGGCGAAGGCGTTGTACAATGTGGCGACGATGAAGGGCACGGCGGACGCGGTGAAACTTGTGGCGCAATGCCTGGCCGTCGCGCATTCCGGCAACTGGGCCGTGACGGACAGGTTTAAGCAGGAGCAGATCGAGGGGGCGAAAGTGGGGGATGAGAGAAATTTGAAACTTGAAATTGGAAATTTGGGGGAGGCGCGGGAGGGGAAGACGGATGGTGGGAGCATCCCGGCTTCGACGGATTCCGCGACCGTCGTGACGCCGGCTTCCAGTGTGCTGGCCGGGATCAAGGTGGATGGGACGGTGTATGACGCAAAGCTCCGGACGCTGGTGGCCGAGGATTATAAGACGCTGGCGGCGCGGGGGAACTTGCTGTTGCTGGCGGATCGGTCGGCGGAGGCAAAGGATGATTTTGAACGGGCCTACGCGCTGAGCGAGGACAAAGACTTGGTCGAGGCGACGGGAAACCTGGCGCGTTGCATGAAAGCGCAGGACCGCACCGTCGGCCGCGCCAACGCCTGGGTCCTGTCCCTCCGTCCCAAACCCCCGCCGCCCGCCCCGGCCAAAACGGAGCCGAAAAAATGAAAACGCAGAGTCAGGGGATGGCGTCCTCCCATCCCCCGACACCCCCTGGAGGGTGGCAGTGGCCACGCTTTCTTTATCGCAAGATGGCGGAATTCGTGGGCGGACCAAGCGGGGGAATATTGACAACGCTTCGCTCGCTCACAAATTCCGCCATCTTTGGGAAAAAAGGAAACGGGTCGGAGACCCTCTCCAGCGGGGCTCGGGGAGATGGGAGAACGCCATCTCCCCGATTCTTCATCTTCGCGTGCGGGTTGGTGGTGGCTTCGCTCGGTGGTGTTGCCGTGGTTCCGGGGGCGGGGGCTCAAGATGAGGTGGAGGCGCGGCAGATTACGGAGCAGTTGAAGAATCCGAATCCGGTCAATGTCACCCAGGCGGCGGAACAGATCCGGCTGGCCTTGGAGGACGACCCGGAATGGGCGGTGGCCCATTTGCGCAAGGAGTGGCTGAAGGTGCTGGTAGAGCATGCCGACACGCCATTCTATGCGGAGTTGGTGGAGGACCTAACCTTGTGCGGCATCCTGGCCGATCCATCGCGGACGGCAGATATTGAAGCTTTCCTACAACTGCGAATCAAGATGCGCCGGCAGGAAGGGCAGGTGCCTGGAGCCATAGCGGACGCCAAGAGCCTGTTCAATGTCGCCGGTATGCGGAGCACGAACACCGCCCTGCGCATGCTTGCGGAATGTCTGGATGCGGAGCATGGGGCCAAAGCGCCGGAACTGCTGGCCCGGCTACGCAAGGAACAGTTTGCCGGTGCGGAAGAAAAAACGATGGGGGTGCGGCCGCAGGATGGCGTGATGAAGGGTCTTGCGGTTGAGTCAGGACAGTACCTGGCGGCAGTGTCCCGGTTCCCGGGAGAAGACCGGCAGAGCCGGCTTGCCCGCGGCAACCTCTTGCTGCTTGCCGATCACGGCGCTGAGGCGCGGACGCTTTTTGAGAAAGTTCTGGTCGATGGTGACGCCGCGGACAAAGTGAAATGGACTGAGGATGTCGCTCGCGCCATCAAGGCCGAAGACGGCGCTATCGGCCGGGCCAACGCTTATCTGCGCCAAGCCTGGAATGCCCAAGTCAAGCCTGAATAATCCAGGCTGAGGCAGGCGGCGGGGCGGGTCTGGCGGAATGCGGGTTATATTTCATTTTCACGTCCTGACCGCAACCGTCCACCTGTGTCTGACGCCATCATGTCCAAAATCATGCCGTTTGAACTTGCGCCCGGGGTCAAGATCGGGCCGGGGCTGCCGCTGGTGATCATCGCCGGACCGTGCGTGATCGAGTCGGCGGCCGTGTGCCGGCAGGTGGCCGCGCACATGAAAACGGTGTGCGCTGAACTCGGGCTGCCGTACATCTTCAAGGCGTCTTTCGACAAGGCCAACCGCACCAGCGTCCAGTCGTTCCGCGGCCAGGGGCTGGAGGACGGCTTGGCGACCCTGGCGGCGATCGGACAGGAATTTCAGGTGCCGCTGCTGACGGACATTCATGCCCCGGAACAGGCCGCCGCGGCCGCGGCAGTCGTGGACGTCCTGCAGATCCCGGCCTTCCTCTGCCGCCAGACCGACCTGCTCCTGGCCGCCGCCGCCACCGGCAAGCCGGTCAATATCAAGAAGGGGCAGTTCCTGGCCCCCGAGGATATGAAGCAGGCCGTGGAAAAAGTCCGCGGCGCCGGCAACAAGCGCGTCCTGGTGACCGAGCGCGGCACTTCCTTCGGCTACCACAACCTGGTGGTGGATATGCGGTCGCTGCTGGTCATGGCCGAGACTTCGGCCTGCCCCGTGATTTTCGACGCCACCCACGCCGTCCAGACTCCGGGCGGGCAGGGGACCACTTCCGGCGGCCGCCGCGAGTTCGTCTTCCCCCTGGCCCGGGCCGCCGTCGCGGTGGGCATCCACGGCCTGTTCCTGGAAGTGCATCCGGATCCGGACAAGGCCCTTTCCGACGGGCCGAACTCCCTGCCGCTCAAGGAAGTCCAGCGCGTCCTCCGCAAGATCAAGGAAATCCATGAAACCGTGCAATCCGGCTGATCTCCAGCGGGTCCGCGCCGTCATCCTGGATGTGGACGGCGTGCTCACCGACGGCCGCATCGGTTATGGCGCCGGTCCGGACGAGATCAAGTTTTTCGACGTCAAGGACGGGCACGGCTTGAAACTGCTGCTGCGGGCCGGGCTGAAGGCCGGCATTCTCTCCGGCCGTTCCTCCTCTGCCAACCGCCGGCGCGCCGAGGAACTGGGGCTGAGCTTTGTCTACGAGGGCGCCAAGAACAAGGCGGAGGCGTTTGCGACGCTCCTGCGCGAACAGGAATTGCGGGCGGAAGAATGCCTGTACGTGGGCGACGACCTGATCGATCTGCCGGTGATGCGCCGCTGCGGCGTGGCCGTGGCGGTGGCCGACGCGGTCGCCGAGGTGCTGGAGGCGGCGTCGTGGGTGACCCGGGCACATGGTGGCCGGGGCGCCGTCCGCGAGGTTGCCGAATGGATTCTCAAGGGCCAGAATAAATGGAATGACGTCACCGGACGTTATGTTGTGTAACACCCTATTTGAAATCAATCTGTTTTCATCCACGAATTTCACGAAATAGCACGAATGATGGCAGGGGATGTTTTCCCATGACTTCCTTTGTGGGGTGTGATTTGTGATGCTTTCGCCGAGGTTGTGACATCTTTTGAATTTCATGGACTGAAATGCCCATCCGAACTTTCAATCTGTCATCTCGCTGCCCGTGCCGGGCTTTGCTCCTGGCCGCGGGGCTGGCGGTTGCCGCGGTGTTGGCGACGGCGCGGCCGGCGGCGGCCGACGGGCCGGCGGCCATGGGGCTGGACGGCGGCCGGGTGGAGCTTGGCGACTTCAAGACCCGCGGCCTGGCCGATGACCAGAAGACCCAGTGGCAGCTCGAAGGCCGCCATGCCAATGTCGAGGGCAATCAGATCCGTCTCAAGGACGCGACGCTTACTTTCCGCATGGAAAAGGGCGACACCGTGGTCATCACCTCGCCCGGCTGCATCTTTGACCGGTTGAACCGCTCCGGCGCCAGCGATCAGCCGCTGCGTGTCGTTCACGCCCGCCTTATTATCGACGGCGTCGGCTATGACATCCTGGCCGCCCAGCAGGAACTGCATATCCGCAGCCGGGTGAAACTTCTGCTCAAGCCGGATCGTGACGCCATGCCTGATCTTTTTCCCGGCCACCGGGAAAAAGATATGGGGGCTGTGCCCGCGGCTCCTGTTCCGGTTCCGTGACCATTCAAGATCAAAAAGAGTCCGCTTGGTTACCTGCGCGGTTCTGACCTGACCAGCCACCCATGAACAGTACAAACAGTAGTCCGGGCAAGCCGGCCGTAAGATTGTATAGCACCACCAACTTGGTTCCGGCTTGGCCGGGCTAGGGAGATCCGAAACATGAATATCCTTCCGGTTTGTTCCCGCTGCCGCGGCCTGTTGCCGGCGGCCGCCGTCCTCGTGCTGCTGACCGCGGCCGGGCTCCGCGCCGCGGCCACTACCCCGGCCGTAACTCCGGCCGTGGCCGCCGCTACCACTCCCACCGCGGCGGCCGCCGCGCCGGGCGGGGCCAGTACGAAGCTGAGCGGCCTTCTGGGCCCGGGCGCCGAGGGCGGGCCGGCCAGCGAGGTGGAAATTACCTCCGACGGCATGGACATGAACTTCCAGGCCCACAACGCCACCTTCATCGGCAACGTCAAGGTTGTTGAGGTGCGCATGACTCTGTACGCCGACAAGATGATTGTCTACTTCAGCGCGGACGATAACAAGCCGCAACGCATCGAGTGCACCGGCAACGTGCTCATTGAACAGCCCGGCGCCAAGCGCAAGGCCAAGTCCGACCGCGCGGTCTACGACGTCATCAAGGGCACCATCGAACTGATGGGCAACCCGAGCCTGAACATCGGCGGGCACACTCTGGAAAAAGTCGAGAAAATCACCTACTTCCGCGACGATGAACGGGTCATCACCACCAGCCGTTCCGGCGGCGTCGGCGGCGAGCGCCCCACGATCCGGCTCACGCCCACCGGCGGTCAGGCCGATCTGCCCTCGTTCCTGCCCGGCGGCACCCATAGTGATTCCAAGGGAGGCAAATGATGGAGACGGCTGGCGAAATTCTGCTCCAGGCCAAAGGCCTGGTCAAGACCTATGGCGGCCGCCGCGTCGTGGACGAGGTTCAGTTGACCGTCCGCCGCAATGAAGTGGTCGGTTTGCTCGGGCCCAACGGCGCCGGCAAGACCACCAGTTTCTACATGATCGTCGGCCTGATCAAGCCCGATAGCGGCAATGTTAGCTTCATGGGGCACGACGTCTCGCAGCTGCCGATGTACCGGCGTTCCCGGCTGGGCATGGGCTACCTCTCCCAGGAACCGTCGATCTTCCGCAAGCTTTCCGTGCAGGACAACATCATGGCCGTGCTCGAAACGCTGGACCTGACCAAGCGCGAACGTGAAGAGCGGCTGGCCGACCTCCTGAACGAGTTGCAGCTCACCCGCCTGGCCAAGCAGACGGCCATGACCCTCAGCGGCGGCGAACGCCGGCGCCTGGAGATCACCCGCGCCCTGGCCACTAATCCGAGCTTTATTCTCCTGGACGAGCCGTTCAGCGGCGTGGATCCCATCAATGTCTATGAGGTCCAGAAGATCATCGCCCATCTGCGCGACCGCGGCCTGGGTGTGCTGATCACTGACCACAGCGTCCGCGAGACCCTGGCCATCGTCAACCGCGCGTATCTCATCTGCGACGGCAAGATCCTGTGCGAGGGTCCCAGCGACTTCCTTATCCAGGACGAACAGGCCCGCAAAGTCTACCTCGGCCCACGCTTCCAGGCGTGAAGAGGTTGAACAGAAGACGCAAAGGCGCAAAGAATACGGATCCCCTCCGTGTCTTTGCGTCTTTTGTTAAATTATATTCATATAAACCTTTTTAGGGCCATTATTTGTTATTTTTCAAGCAATAGACTAAGTTAAGGCTTTTAATGACAATCCATATCACAAGCGACGAGTGGGAAGCGGAGCTTGGGCGGCACTTGCGCGAGCTGCGCCTGCGGCAAAACCTTGATCAGCGCCAGCTCGCCGAACGGGCGGCGGTGGCCCTGAACGCGGTTAAAAACTTGGAGCACGGAAAAGGCTCCACCATCACCTCCCTGATCAAGGTGTTGCGCGCCCTGGGCCGGGAGGAATGGGTCGGCACGCTGGCCCCGCAGGTCTCCATCAGCCCCTTACAGATGCTGAAAACCAAACCGGTACGGCAACGGGCCTCCAGGGTGAAGGGAACGCCGCATGTATAAACCGGTCCATGTAATTTCGGTTTGGGTGTGGGGAAAGATGGTTGGCGCCGTGGCGTTGGATACACGGCTGGGGTATTATGCCTTCGAGTACGATCCGGGGTTCGTCCGGTCGGGTGTTGAGCTTGCGCCGCTGACCATGCCGTTCTCCCAGGCGCATGCCCCTTTCGTGTTTACCGATTTGCCCGAGCTGACCTATAAACGGTTGCCCGCCCTGTTGGCCGATGCCCTGCCGGATGACTTCGGCAATTCACTGATTGATGGTTGGATGGCCGCGAAAGGCGTCGAGCGTTCGCATATCACCCCGTTGGATCGTCTGGCGTATATGGGCAAACGCGGCATGGGCGCCCTGGAATTTCATCCGGTGCGCAGTCCTGCCGGAACCGGAAGCGCGGCGATTTCACTCGCCCGGCTGGTCGAGAGCGCCCGCCGCGCCGTGCGTGGCGAGCTCGGCCCGGAACAGTTGACCGGTGCCGCCCTGGCGCAGATTATCAAGGTGGGAACCTCTGCCGGCGGCGCCCGGGCGAAAGCGGCCATAGCCTGGAACCCGGAGACCCGGGAAATTCGCGCCGGACAGTTCGATGTCGAACCCGGTTTCGAACACTGGCTGCTCAAGTTCGACGGCATGGGCGCCGACAAGGAATTGGGCGGTTCCCAGGATTACGGACGGATCGAGTACGCCTACCATCGAATGGCACTCGCCGCCGGCATCTCCATGTCACCCTGCCGGTTGCTGGAGGAGAACGGCCGCGCCCATTTCATGACCCGGCGCTTTGATCGTGACGGCAACCGGAAGCATCACCTCCAGACCTTCTGCGCCATGGCCCACCTGGATTACAAACAAAAAGCCAGCCACGATTACAACCAGCTTTTTCAAACGATTTCACGGCTGCAGCTCGGGTATGTGGCTATGGAGGACGCATTCCGACGGATGGCGTTCAATATCATGGCGGCCAATTGCGACGACCACACCAAGAATTTTTCCTTCCTGTTGCGCGAAGGGGAGAACTGGGTTCTTGCTCCGGCCTATGATGTGACCCACGCCCACAATCCTGACGGCGAGTGGACCAACCAGCATCTCATGGCGGTAAATGGTAAGTTCACCGGTATCTCCCGTGCGGATCTGCTGGTTGTGGCGAACCGGTTCGGCATCGGCACCGCAGCCAAGGCTCTGCGGCAGGTCGGCGAGGCCGTTGCCGCTTGGTCGGACTTTGCTTCAAACGCCGGAGTGCCCGCCTGGGAAATCACCCGAATCCGCAAGCATCACCGAATTCTGTAGCCCGAACCGGAGACGCAAAGTATGCGGATCTCTCCGTGTCTTTGCGTCTTCTGGTAAAATTTATTCCTAGTGGGGGTCAATACCCCGACCCTCTGGGTCGCTTACCGTTTTCGGTTAGGTTTGTGTTATGGT
>CAITSE010000154.1 GCA_903894975.1 uncultured Lentisphaerota bacterium | reverse complement strand
GGGCTCGGCATTCCCAGGGTGGAGCAGGAGGGCGACAGAACTCGGCGGGCTGGAAACCCGCCGGCCCGTGTTGCCGGGTGTGGACACCCGCCCCCCGGTTAGCGGACGGGATGCCCACTTTTCCCGGTGGTGCCGGGCGCACCGTTGTTGTCATTTCCCGAAGGGCGGTTATGATCTGTCCTGACTTTGTGTCCTTTGCGAGCTTCTGTTCAAAAAAGGTTTTCGCCCATGCGTATTCTTGTGCCGGTGAAACAGGTTCCGGATACCCGGACGGTCCGGATGGATGAAAAGACCGGAACGGTGATCCGGGACGGCGTGGCCGCCATCATCAACCCGCTGGACCTGTATGCCATCGAGGCGGCGCTGCTCCTGAAAGAGAGCTGCGGCGCGGAAACGGTCGCACTTTCCATGGGGCCGCCCCAGGCCGAACGCGCCCTGCGCGAGGCGCTGGCCATGGGGATCGACCGCGCCGTGCTCGTCAGTGACCGCGCCTATGCCGGCTCCGACACCTGGGCCACCGCCTGGATCCTGGCCGCCGCCGCGCGCCGCCTCGGCGAGTTCGACCTGATTCTCTGCGGCGAACGCGCCACCGACGGCGACACCGGCCAGGTCGGCCCCGAACTCGCCGCCGCCCTGGGACTGCCGGTCCTGACCCATGTCAATCATGTCACGCCCGACGGCGCCGGCGGGTTCCAGGCCGGACGCTTGGTCGAGACCGGCGAGGAACTGCTGGCGGGGACGCTGCCGGCCCTGCTCACCGTGGTCAAGGAAATCGCCGAACCGCGCCTGCCGACGCTCAACGGCAAGATCCGCGCCCGCCGCGAAACCATCCCCGTTTGGGGGCAGAAGGAATTGCAGCTCGACCCCGCCAGCATCGGCCTGGAAGGTTCGCCGACCCGGGTGGTGAAGATTTTCCGTCCGAAAATCGCGCGGCAGTGCCGGCTGGTTTTCGGGGGCGACGAACGCAAGACCGCCGCCGCCGTCAACGAACTCGCCGCGTTCCTCCAATCCCGGGCCTCCGCCTGATCCACGAAAGCCTTTGCCTGATTCTGTCCACAAATTTTCACGAAGCATGTTAAAACGTGCTACAAAAAAGCATGTATCGTGCGGAATCACAACAACCTTCGTGCAAATTCGTGGAATTCGTGGACAATGCCGTTTTGACTTTGACTTGACCTGAGGAGTATTTCATGGCCGCCGACATCTGGATTTTGGCCGAACAACGGCAGGGGAAACTGCTGCCGGTGTCCTTCGAGCTGCTGACCCGCGGCGCCGCGGTGGCGGCCAAGCGCGGTGGGCGTCTCCACGCCGTCGTTTTCGGCCACAACCTGGCCGAGGCTGAGTTGCAGAAGCTCATCGACTGCGGCGCCGACCGTGTGCTCGCCGCCGAGGCGCCGGAGTTGGCGGAGTTCGATCTCGAGGCCTGCGCCGCCGTCCTGCTTGACCTGATCCGGGCCGAGAAACCGGAAATCCTGATCGCCGCCGCCACCACCACCGGCCGCGCCCTTCTGCCCTATACTGCTATGACCGCGCGAGCCGGGCTCACCGCCGACTGCACCGAACTGGACATCGAGGAGGGTTCCGGCCTGCTCCTCCAGACCCGGCCCGCCATCGGCGGCAACATCATGGCCACCATCAAATGCCCCCGCCACCGCCCGCAGATGGCCACGGTCCGCCCGCACTCCACGAAGCCGGCCACGGCGCAGCCCGGCCGCCGCGGCGAGATCACCCGGGTCCGCCCGGAACCGGCCCGGCTGGTCAGCCGCATCCGCCGCACCGGGTTCAAGCCGCTGGCGGAAAAGGACGGCATCCAGGACGCCAAGCGCCTGGTGGTCGTCGGCCGCGGCATCAAAAAACCGGAGACTCTCGTTCTGGCCCGGGCACTGGCCGACGCGCTTGGCGCGGCCCTCGGCGCCTCCCGCGAGGTGGTCGACCGCGGCTGGCTCCCGTACCCGCACCAGATCGGACTCAGCGGCAAGACCGTGACTCCGGAGCTGTATGTCGGCCTGGGTGTGTCCGGCTCAATCCAGCATTTGGCCGGCATGCAGACGGCCCAGACCATTGTCGCCGTCAACACCGATCCCGAGGCGCAGATTTTCAAGGTCGCCGACTTCGGCATTGTCGGCAGCCTATTCGACATCGTCCCGGCGCTGATCCAGTCACTCCAAGATCCGCAGGCGAAGAAAAGCGTTCTTGAACAGAAGCTCGCAAAGGGCACGAAGTAATTTTAAAACTCACTCTTTTGTGAACTTCGCGGCCTTCTGTTAAACAAGTTCGAACATTTGTGATCATTCAGGCTAAAAGGGCAAGACCCCATGGCAGAAATAAGCTACAACCCGGTCACCCCCGCCATCGCCGCCGAACTCCGGCGCATCGTTGGCGACGCCTATGTCATCTACGGCGACGCCGAGAAGCTTGAGCTTTATTCCCACGACGAAATCCCCGGCACCGACGCGTACCGGCACATGCCGGAGGCGGTCGTGCGCCCGGACGGGACCGCCGAGATCGCGGCCATCGTCAAACTCGCCAACCGCGAACGCGTGCCGATCACGCCGCGCGGCGCGGGCTCCGGCCTGTCCGGCGGCGCCGTGCCGGTCCGCGGCGGCATTGTCATCAGCTTCGACCGCATGAACCGGATCCTGGAAGTCGACCGCGAAAACCTGATGATCACCGTCGAGCCCGGCGTCGTGGCCAATGACGTCAACACTCATGTCCGCGACTTCGGCCTGTTCTACGCCGGCTATCCCATGAGCCTGGAAACCTGCTTCATCGGCGGCAATGTCGCGGAGAACGCCGGCGGCGGCAAGGCCGTCAAGTACGGCGTCACCTCACGGTATGTGCTCGGCCTGGAGATGGTGACGCCCTCCGGCGACGTGGTCCAGCTCGGCGGCAAGCTGCTCAAGGATGTGACCGGCTACAACCTGGTCCAGCTCATGGTCGGCTCCGAGGGCACCCTGGGCATCTTCACCAAGGTCATCCTCAAGCTCATCCCGCTGCCCAAGTTCCAGGTGGACCTGCTCTGCATGTTCCGCACCTGCGAGGAGGCCATCGCCGCGGTGCCCAAGCTCATGACCGGCACGGGCATCACCCCGACCTCGATCGAGTATATGGACCGGCTCTCGGTCAAGGCCGCCTGCGACTACCTGAACGAGAAAATTCCGTACCAGGACTGCGGCGCCATGCTCCTGATCTCGGTGGACGGCACCCACGAGGGGCAACTCACCGACGAGTACGAGACCATCGGCAAATTCTGCCAGGAGCACGGCGCGTACGAGGTGTATGTGGCCGACAATCCCTCGACCACTGAGCGCATCTGGAAGATCCGCCGCAACATCGCCGAGGCCTACAAGGTCTATTCCAAGCGCCAGACCGGCGAGGACATCGTCGTTCCGCCCGCGGCGATCCCGGCCATGATCACCAAGCTCGAAGAGATCGCCCAGCGTTTCGGTGTGCTCACGCCGAGCTTCGGCCATGCCGGCGACGGCAATCTTCACACCCACATCGTCGCCCCGCCGGACTGGGATGACACCCGCTGGCACGACACCCTGCCGAAGATCCTCACCGCCGCGTACGAGGCCACCGCCGAACTCGGCGGGCACATTTCCGGCGAGCACGGCATCGGCTGCAAGCGCAAGGCCTACATGCACATGGTCGTCTCCGAGGAATACCTAAACCTCCTCCGCAGCATCAAGCGCGCCCTGGACCCGAACCTGATCCTGAACCCGGGCAAAATCTTCGACATGAAGTGAAGAAAAACGTTTTTCCACGAATTGCACGAATTACACGAAAAAAGGCTTTTTGGGGGAACGCTCTACACCATTCGTGGGAATTCGTGAAATTCGTGGACAACCTCCGGGGTCTTTCCTTCATGAACGCAATCAAGCTCACCGGTCTGCGGCAGATGTCCATGATGACGGTTCCGGCCCCGGAGATTCGCGCGGCCAATGACGTGCTGATCCGGATGGCGCGGGTCGGGGTCTGCGGGTCGGATGTGCATTATTACGAGACCGGCCGGATCGGCTCGCAGGTGGTGCAGTACCCGTTCACCGTCGGGCATGAGGGCGCCGGCATCGTCGTCGCGGTCGGGTCGGCGGTGACGCGGGTGCGGCCCGGCGACCGGATTGCGGTTGAACCGGCCATGGCCTGTCACCAGTGCGACCAGTGTCTGGCCGGCCGTCCCCACACCTGCCGGAAGCTGCGCTTCCTGGGCTGCCCCGGGCAGGCCGAGGGCTGTCTCTCCGAGTTTATCGTCATGCCCGAGGACTGCTGTTTCCCGATCCCGGATGCGATGACCCTGGACGAGGCCGCCCTGTCCGAACCGCTGGCCATCGGGGTGTACGCGGTCAAGCAATCCGTGCCCATGCGCGGCGCCCGGATCGGCATTCTCGGCGCCGGCCCTATCGGTCTGAGTGTGCTGCTGCCGGCCCTGGCCCAGGGCGCCGCCACCGCCTATGTGACCGACAAAATCGATGCCCGGCTCGACCTCGCCCGCCGCGCCGGCGCCGCCTGGACCGGCAACCCGGAACGCCGGGATGTCGTCGCTGACATCACCGCCGCCGAACCGCTCCTGCTCGACGCCGTCTTTGAATGCTGCGGCGACCAGGCCGCCATGGACCAGGCCGTCGACCTGGTCAAGCCCGGCGGCAAGATTTTGATCATCGGCATCCCGCCGACCTTGGAAAAGGCCGGCTTCAGCGTGGACAAGATGCGGCGCAAGGAAATCTGCATCCAGAACATCCGCCGCCAGAACCACTGCGTCCAGCCCGCGCTCGACATGATCCACCGGCGCGACTTCGACATCAACCTGATGCTGACCCACCGCTTCCCCTTCGCGGGAACTTCCGCCGCCTTCGAACTCGTGGCCGGCTACCGCGACGGCGTGGTCAAGGCCATGATCGAGTTTCCGGAGTGACCGGAATCCAGAAGTCAGCAGTTAGCAGCAGTAGTCAGAATGGTGGCAGGGAACCCGGAAAAGCCCCCACTGAAGTGGGAATTCCCAACCTGAGCCGGACCGTCCGGGTTCGGAGTTCCGCCTTCAGGCGGTGCCGGTTTTGCGCTTTGTCGCATGTGCGGGAACACGGGGTTCGGCCTTGCCGTTTCCCCCTGTCCCCGACGAGCCGCGTCGATCGGGAGATCATCGTTCCCGGGTGCCTCCCCAAAATTGCCCCTCGGGCACAATAGAAACCCGGGCGGTTCCGTTCTATGTTTACTCATGAACTAAACGTGACCTTGCCCGCCCCCCTAACTTGACACGTTTGACTAGGTGCCTTCCTGATGCCGCGAAACCGGCTCATTCGGTTTGCAGGACGTTGGCTGGCCGCCGCTGTGCTGGCGGTCGCGGGGACGTTCACGGCCGTCGCCGCCCCGCCCAATCCGTATGAGGGCCGCAGCGCGGCGGCTTCGCACAACCAAATCGACGACATCGTCTTCGCCAGGCTCGACAAGCTAGGCATCCAACCCGCCAACAATACTCCCGACACCGTGTTCATGCGCCGCGTCTACCTGGACACCATCGGCACTCTGCCGACGGAAGCGGAAGTCCTGGCCTTCCTCAACGACCGGAGCCCGGACAAGCGTGACGGCCTCATTGAAAAACTCCTGGCCCGGGACGAGTTTGCGGATTACTGGGCCATGAAGTGGTGCGACCTGCTCCGGGTCAAGTCCGAATTCCCCATCAACCTCTGGCCCAATGCGGTGCAAGCCTACGACCACTGGATCCGCGCCAGCCTCCGGCAGAACCTGCCCTATGACCGCTTCGCCCGTGAGTTGCTCACTTCCAACGGCAGCAATTTTCGCGTGGCCCAGGTCAATTTTTACCGGGCCGTCCAGAGCAAGGAACCGGCCACGCTGGCCCAGGCCGTGGCGCTGACTTTCATGGGAGTGCGGGCGGACAAGTGGCCCTCGGACAAGCTGGGCTCCATGGCGGCATTCTTCTCCCAGGTCGGATACAAAGCCACGGCGGAATGGAAAGAGGAGATCGTCTTCTTCGACCCCGGCAAGGCCGGCGCGCAGATCCCGACCCTGTTCCCGGACGGCACCAAGGCGGTACTGGCGCCCGACCAAGACCCGCGCGAACTCTTCGCCAACTGGCTGATCACGCCGAAAAACCCTTGGTTCACCCGGAACATCGCCAACCGCGTCTGGTCCTGGCTGCTCGGCCGCGGCATCATTCATGAGCCGGACGACATCCGGCCGGACAATCCGCCGGTGAACCCCGAACTTCTGGCCCTGCTGGAAAAGGAACTGGTCGCGTCCAAGTACGATCTCAAGGCTCTGTACCGGTTGATCCTGGAATCCCAGACCTACCAGCTCTCCTGCGTTCCGGCCAGTACCGATCCGCGGGCCGAGGTGAACTTCGCCTTTTATCCGGTGCGCCGCCTGGAGGCCGAAGTCCTGATCGACGCCATCAACCAGATCACCGGCGCCACCGAAAAATACTCCAGCCCCATTCCCGAGCCTTTCTCCTTCATTCCCGAAACCCAGCGCTCCATCACCCTGGCCGACGCCAGCATCACCAGCCCCTTCCTCGAACTGTTCGGACGCTCCCCCCGCGCCTCCGGCCTGGAAGCGGAACGCAACAACCGCCCCAACGGCGCCCAGCGCCTGCACCTGCTCAACTCCAGCAACATCCAGAAAAAACTCCAGCAGAGCGCCAAGCTTCGCGCCCTGACCCAGCAATCAGGAAAGTCCCCCCGTGACATCATTCTTGACCTGTACCTGACCATCCTGTCCCGCTACCCGACCAATGAGGAAATGCGGATCTTGACGATGGAAAGCGCCCCCGCCGCCGCCCCTGTTTCCAGCTCCAGCTCCAGTTCCGGCTCCGCCCCCGTCTCCGGCAACCGCCGGGGTACGGCCGACCTGCCCTGGGTGCTGATCAATTCCGCGGAATTCCAATTCCGGCACTGACCCATGAACCCCAGACTAACCTTTTTTAAACAGAAGGTCGCAAAGATCACAAAGGAATTTACAACAAAATACCTTCGCGCCCTTTGCGGCCTTCTGTTTAATGAATTCGTTTCCCCTGTGAATGATTCAGACCAAGGCGGTCTCCCATGAGTTCATCCTACTTAACCCGCCGCGAACTACTCCGCCGCTCCGTCCTCGGCGCCGCCGGCTTGTGGTTGGCCGACGGCCTGGCGTTCCGCGCCTGGGCCGCGGCCGCCACCCAGGCCGGCCCGGGCGCCGCCGCCAAGGCCGCCGCCGGAGGCAAGGCCAAGTCGGTCATCCAGGTCTGGCTCTGGGGCGGTCCGCCTCATCTCGACACCTTCGATCCCAAGCCCGACGCCGGCAACGACTACGCCGGCCCGCTCAAGGCCATCGACACCAACGTCCCCGGCATCCGCATCTGCGAACTGCTTCCGCTCCTGGCCAAACAGGCGGACAAGTATGTCCTCGTGCGCGGCATGACCCACGGCAACAATGGCCACGAAACCGCCGCTTACATGACCCAAACCGGACGCAAGGCCGGCGAGCGCATCATTTATCCCAGCGCTGGCGCCGTGGTCACCTATTTCAAGGGCTCTGCCGAAGCCGGCTACAAGGGGCAGATCCCGCCCTACATCGTCCTGACCGAGGCCCAGGGGCGTTTTGACGAAGCCGGCTTCCTGGGCTCGCGCTACAAGCCTTTTGCCACTGGCGGCGATCCGTCCCAGGCCAAGTTCATGGTTGAAGGCATTGTCGCCCAGGGTGTTACCGACCAGCAGCAGCGCGACCGGCGCGAGATGCTCCACAGCCTGGACACGCTTCAGCGCACCCTGCCCGGAAACCCCTCCCTCAAGGCCCTGGCCAAATCGGAGGACCAGGCGTACGACATGATCCTCGGCGAAGGCGCCAAAATTTTCGACCTCACCACCGAGAAGGACGACCTGCGGGAACGCTACGGCCGCACCAAGTTCGGCCAGTCCTGTCTGATGGCCCGCCGCCTCGTCGAGCAGGGCGTCCCTTACGTCACCATCAATTCCGGCGGCTGGGACACACACAAGGATCATTTCCAGGCCATGCGCCGGAAACTGCCGGAACTGGACAAGTGCCTGGCCACCCTGATCCAGGATCTGTCCGACCGCGGCCTGCTGGACACCACCATCGTCTGGTGCGGCGGCGAATTCGGCCGCACCCCGAAGATCGATTGGACGCCGCCCTGGAACGGCGGCCGCGGCCATTACGGCAAGGCTTTCAGCACCTTCCTGGCTGGCGGCGGCTTCAAGGGCGGCCGCGTGGTCGGCGTCACCGACGCCCGGGGTGACGTGGTCACGGAACGCCCGGTCTATCCGTGCGACCTCATCGGCAGCATCTACGACCGGCTCGGCATCGATCTTGCCGCCAAGCTGCCCCATCCGCAAGGGCTCGACGCCCAGGTCATGCCCGTCGCCGCCGAAGAAGTTCCATCCGCGGGAATTTTGAAGGAGATCGTGTGACCCCCGTCCGCCGCGGACGGGGAGGCTGTAGGAATTTCGGCTGTAGGCTATTAGGTAACAAGACAAGGGGCTGAAATTAACACAGGAATTCCCTCCAAACCTAACAGTCTAACGGGCTACAGCCTAAACACCGACCCCAGTCCTTTGCGTCCTTCTGTTCAAACAGGTCTTCCCATGAAATGCTTTCTGCTGATCTTGTTATGCCTGCTTCTGGGGCCGGCCGCGCTGGCCCAGCAGCGCGAACCGCGGGCCGGGTACGCCTATCCTGCCGGCGGCCGGCAGGGCACGGCCTTTGACCTGGTCATCGGCGGCCAGTACCTGAACGGCGTCTCCGGCGTCTCGATTTCCGGAACCGGTGTGCGCGCCGAAGTCCTGCTCAGCGAACGGCAATTGAACGCCAAGGAGCAGGAGGAATTCAAGGGGAAGATCGAAATGTTGCAGGAGAAAAAGAAGCAGGAGAAGAAAGGCCTCACGCCCGATGAGGAGAAAACCCTGGAGGAACTCCGCCGCAAGCTCACCATGTTCGGCCGGCGCCTGAGCAATCCGGCCCTGAGCGAGTTTGTCACGCTCCGCGTCACCGTGGCCCCGAACGCCGAGCCCGGCCGCCGCGAAATCCGCCTGGAATCGTCGGGAGGCATCTCGAACCTGCTGGCGTTCTACGTCGGCCGGCTCCCGGAAGTCACCAAGGCCGAATGGAAAAACGTCCCCCAGGCCCGGGGCAGCATGGCCCCGGCGATGCCGGCCCAATTGGAAACGCGCGTCACCACGCCGTGCGTTCTCAATGGTCAGATCATCCCCGGCGGCGTCGACCGCTACCGTTTCCGGGCCAGCGCGGGCCAGCAAATGGTCGTGGATGTCAGCGCCCGGGAAATCCTCCCGTATCTGGCCGATGCCGTGCCCGGCTGGTTCCAGGCCACGCTCACCCTGTTTGATGCGAAGGGGAAAGAGGTCGCCTACAACGACGACTACCGGTTCCATCCCGACCCCGTGCTCTTCTACAAGATCCCTGACGATGGCGATTACATCTTGGAAATCAAGGACTCGCTGTTCCGCGGCCGCGAGGATTTCGTCTACCGTATCACCGTGGGTGAGCAATCGTTTGTGACCGGCGTCTTCCCGCTGGGCGGCCAGGCCGGGACCCAGCCGACCATCGCGGTGGGCGGCTGGAACCTGACGTCCAAGCAACTGACCCCGGATCTGCGGACCCGGGAGCCAGGAATCTTCATGCTGCCCGCGGGGGTGGCATCCAACCGCGTACCTTTTGCCGTTGACAACCTGCCGGAGTGTCTCGAAGTCGAACCGAATGATACCACGGCCACCCAGCCGGTCACGCTCCCCGTCATTATCAACGGCCGCATCGACAAGCCCGGCGACTGGGACGTGTTCCGCTTCGAGGGCCGCAAGGGGCAGGAGATCGTTGCCGAAGTTCTGGCGCGCCGGCTGGATTCGCCGCTGGACTCCACCCTGAAACTCACCGACGCCGTTGGCAAGCAGCTCGCGTTCAACGACGATCATGAGGACAAGGGGTCCGGCCTGAACACGCATCATGCAGACTCCTATCTTCCCGCCACGCTGCCCGCGGACGACACCTACTACATCCAGATCGGCGATACCCAGCACAACGGCGGCTGGGCCTATGCCTACCGTCTGCGCATCAGCGCGCCCCGGCCGGATTTTGAGCTGCGCGTCGGCCCGTCCAGCCTCAATGTCCGTTCCGGCGCCAGCGTGCCCCTCACGGCTTATGCTCTGCGCAAGGACGGGTTCGCCGGCGAAATCGCCTTGTCCCTGAAAAACGCGCCGCCGGGCTTCAAGCTGACCGCCGCCCGCATTCCCGCCGGCCAGGATCAGGTCAAGCTCACCCTGAGCGCCCCGGGCAATGCGCCGCCGGCGCCCGTTGACTTGGTCATGGAAGGGCGTGGCGTCATTCAGGGCCGCGAGGTCGTCCGCCCGGCCGTCCCCGCCGACGATATGATGCAGGCCTTTGCCTACCGCCATCTGGTGCCCGCCCAGGAAATGAAGGTCGCCGTCAGCGGCAAGTTCCGCGGCGGCGATGTCGCCCAGATCCTCAGCCCCATGCCCGTTAAAATCCCCGCCGGCGGCACCGCCCGGATCCACCTCAGTCTTATCCTGCCCGGGCCCGCTTCGAACAACGTCCTGTTTGAACTGAGCGATCCGCCGGCCGGCATCACCCTCAAAGAGTCGCTGCCGACGGAATTGATCCTGGCGGCCGACGCCGCCGTGGTGCGCCCCGGACAGAAGGGCAACCTCATCGTCAAAGTCTCGGCCGAACGTTTCCTGCCGGCCGGCGGCGCGCCTCCTGCTACCGCTCCCGGCGGCAAGCCCGCGACTTCCGGAACTCCCGCTGCCGGCGCAAAACCGACCACGGCGACTACTGCGACTACTACCGGAACCGCCGTTGCCGCCGCTCCGGCGCCGGTGAAACGGCGGGTGTCGCTTGGTTCTCTGCCTGCCATTCCCTTCGAAATCACCGCCCCCTAATCTGGAGGACCCTGCCATTAAAGCCATTGCCGTCACCATCCCCGCTCCCGGGCTGACCGTTGTCCGTCTGCCGCGATCGGGGGGGCATGAAGAATTTTTCATTACCGCCGTGCCCACCGTCGGGAACGACGATCTCCCCGGCCTGCTCGCCGCCGCCCGCCATGCCGCTCACGCCGCCGGCGCCACCATGGTGGCCGAGGATGTTTTTGGAATTCCTCCGCCCGGCACGGATGATGGGACGGTCTGGCACTGCGCGGAAACAGCCAAAAAACTGGATTGGCCGGCCACCTGGCTGGACGGTGGCCCCGGCAGCGGCTCCGAACCCTTGTCCGGGGTTCAGGTGCATGCCGTCAAAGGTGTTGATGTGCAACGGCTGACCCTCGGCGGGCGGATTGTCGGCAGCGTGTTCGATGACGGTTTCGCCCGCCACTGCCGTCTCGGCGGCCTGCACGCCGCCCATCCCGCGGCCGGGCCGGAAGAGCAGACGCGGGAAACCTTCGAATTCCTCGAAGCCGCGCTGGGCCTGGCCGGCCTGGATTTCTCCCATGTCGTGCGCACCTGGTTCTATCTCGACCGCATCCTCTCCTGGTACGGTCCGTTCAACCGTGTCCGGGACCGCTTCTTCCAGGAACGCCGCGTCTTTGACGGGCTGGTTCCCGCCAGTACCGGCGTCGGCGGCGCCAATCCCACCGGTTCGGTGCTGATGGTCGATGCGTATGCCCTTCAGCCGCATAAGGGTAAGGTCAAGATTCAGGCGGTTCCGTCACCCCTGCAATGCCCGGCGCTCGCCTACGGCAGTTCGTTCAGCCGCGCCGTGGAAGCGGCGTTTCCGGATCACCGCCGGCTCTGGGTCTCCGGCACGGCCAGTATCGAGCCCGGCGGCAAAACGGTGCACCTGGACGACATGGCCGGGCAGATCGATCAGACCATGAAAGTCGTGGCCGCCATTCTGGAATCGCGCCGCATGGAGTGGGCGGATGTGACCCGCGCCATCGCCTATTTCAAGGGTGGCCACGGCGTCGCGCTCTTCCGGGAATACTGCGTCGCCCACGGCCTCGCCGCCATGCCCGTGGTCCTGGCCGAACACGACATCTGCCGCGACGACCTCCTCTTCGAAATCGAACTTGACGCCATTGCCGGCCCGTGACCGGAAACAAACCCAAGGATTTTCGCATGGACGGACAAGGCGACGGCAGGGTGGCCCTGGTGACCGGCGGGAGCCGCGGCATCGGCAGCGGGGTGGCGCGGGTGCTGGCCGCCGCCGGATACGACGTGGCCATCACCTATGCCAGCAAGCGGGAACTGGCCGAAGAGGTGGCGGCGGACATCCGGCACCAGGGCCGGCGCGCCGCCGTGATCCAGGGCGAGCTGACCCTTGAGGAAACCCCGCAGCGGGTCGTCGACGCCTGCGTGCGGGAACTGGGGCGGCTCGACGTGCTGGTCAACAACGCCGGGCGCACGCTGTTCGGCCACATCCTCAAAATCGAACTGGCTACCATCAACACGCTGCTGAACCTTGATTTCAAGAGTTATGTGCTGATGACGCAGGCCGCCGCCCGGCACATGGTGGAGGCCAAGGTCCGGGGCAGCATCGTCAACATCACCTCGACCCGCGGCGAACGCGCGTATCCGGGCGACGGCGTCTACGGCGGCATGAAGGCCGCCCTGGCCCGCGCCACCCAGTCGTTCGCCCTGGACCTGGCCCCGTACGGAATCCGCGTCAACAGCGTCGCTCCGGGCGCCATTCCCCACGGCGCCTGGCTGGAGGAGGAACGGCTCCGGGACGCCGTGGATGAATTCAGGCAACGCATTCCGCTACAAAGATTTGGCACGGACGATGACATCGGACAGGCCGTGGCCTGGCTGGTTTCCGACCAGGCCTCGTACATCACCGGGCAGACGCTGAACGTGGACGGTGGGCTCATTCTGCCCGGCATGCCGGAAATCGGCTCCCGGCGGCCGCCGAACCCGGGAGCCTGATCGATTCATGAGACGGGAACCTTTTCAGCCACGAAAAAACACAAAGAAACACAAAGAGGAAAGCCTTCTTTTTGTGTGCCCTTGTGATCTTTTGTGGCCATTCCGGCGGGGCGTGAACAAGTCGGGTTGATGTTCATCTTTTCCAAGGGAGTCCTGAGGATGAAAATCACGAACGTCAAGACCTTCATCACCGCGCCGGCGGGACTGAACCTGGTGGTGGTCAAGGTCGAAACCTCGGAGCCGGGATTGTACGGCCTGGGGTGCGCCACCTTCGCCTGGCGGTCGCTGGCGGTGCAGGCCGTGCTCGACCACTACCTGAAGCCGTTCCTCATCGGCCGGGACCCGCAGCGGATCGAGGATATCTGGCAGCAGAGCGCGGTGAGCGGCTACTGGCGCAACGGGCCGGAATTGAACAACGCCCTGTCGGGCGTGGACATGGCCCTGTGGGACATCAAGGGCAAGCAGGCCGGCTTGCCCGTGTACCAGCTCTGGGGCGGCAAATGCCGCGAGGGCGCGCTGGTGTACCGGCACGCCGGCGGCAAGTCGCCGGAGGAGGTGGAGAAAACCGTCCGGGACTATATGGCGCAAGGGGTCATGCACGTCCGCTGCCAGATCGGCGGGTACGGCGGCGGACAGTCGCCGCTGGCCGCGCCGGAGGGGGCCCTGCCCGGACAATACTTTGATCCGGCGGCCTACATGCGCACGACGGTGGAGCTCTTCGCCCATCTGCGGGAGAAGCTCGGCAACGAGGTGGAACTGCTGCACGACGTGCATGAACGGCTGGCCCCGATCGACGCCGTACGCCTGGCCCGGCAGCTGGAACCGTACCGGCTGTTTTTCCTGGAGGACATCCTGCCGCCCGAGCAGCCGGAATGGTTCCGCACGGTTCGGCAACAGTGCGCCATCCCCCTGGCCATGGGGGAGCTGTTCAACCATCCGCTGGAATGGGAAACGCTGGTCAAGGATCGGTTGATCGACTTCATCCGGGTGCATGTCAGCCAGATCGGCGGCGCGACCCCGGCACTCAAGCTGGCCCGGTTCTGCGAGCAGTTCGGCGTCCGCACCGCCTGGCATGGGCCCGGCGATGTCTCCCCCGTCGGGCACGCGGCCAATCTCCACCTGGACCTAGCCGTGCCCAACTTCGGCATCCAGGAGTGGGGCGGCTTCAACGCCGCGCTGCGGGAGGTCTTCCCCGGTTGCCCCGAGCAGAAGGGAGCCTACGCCTACTTGAACGACAGGCCGGGCTGGGGCGTGGATTTCGACGAGGCCAAGGCCGCGCGGTATCCCGGCATCCATGAGGTCCCGGCCTGGACCCAGACCCGGCTCCCGGACGGGACGAGCGCGAGACCGTGATCCGCGGGTTGCATCCTGAAGGGAAACCGGGAAAAAGTCCGGTTCCCCGGACTTTTATGGAATCCTTTCATGATCAATGGATTCCATCGAAAAAAAACCGAACCAGTTCCGGCCTCGCGTCCCGTACGGGAACATTAGGGACAGGGGAACTATCCTGTGCCCTTGAGTTATACCAATTAAAAATCAAACTGGGATACTATTCGCGTTTATTAGCGGTTCAAGAAGAAGGAACATATTTTTACCGCATAATTATATAACATTCTCTTTTTTAACCGCTAATGAACGCTAATGGACGCT